>NZ_JALDVG010000002.1:0-61774 GCF_023110055.1 Streptococcus oralis
ACATAGACCATTTTTTCTGGGACATAGGTCAGAATGGTTTCCAACAGCTTATCATCTAAGCCTGTACGAGGAGGGTCGACTATCAATGCATCTGCTCGGTAGCCTTCTTTATACCAGCGTGGAATAATCTCTTCAGCTGTTCCCGCTTCGTAATGGGTATTGTCAAACCCCATTCTCTGAGCATTTCGCTTGGCATCTTCAATGGCTTCTGGAATAATATCCATTCCTCTGAGACTCTTGACCTTATTTGCGAAGGCAAATCCAATCGTCCCAACACCGCAATAGGCATCGATCAGATGATCCTCTTTGCTGACATCCAGAGCCTTAACTGCTTCACTATAGAGAATTTCTGTCTGCTCCGGATTAAGTTGATAAAAAGCTCGGGGCGAGAGAGAAAACTCATAGTCGAGTACTCCTTCTTGAATGCTCTCTTGGCCCCAGATAATTTCCGTCTTTTCACCATAGATTTCACTTGTTTTAGCTGTATTTGTATTGACAGCAACTGTGACGACTTCTGGAAAATCCTTGACTAGGTCTTTGACTAGTTGATTCAAATTAAGCTGGCGATTCGTGATGATGATTATCTGGACTTGTCCTGTTTTTCTTGCTCGACGTACCATGATGGTGCGAACGCCGAGCGTTTTTCTCTCATCGGTGATGGGGATTTGATGGTAAGTAAGAAGTTCAGCTAGGCGATTTGCAATTGTCTGGGTTTCCTTATCTTGCACCAAGCAGTCTTTTAACTCTACGAGGTAATGCGAGTTTTGCGCATACAAACCTGCCTTGACCTGATTTTTAAATTTTCGAGTCTGAAATTGCAACTTAGCACGGTAGTACTTGGGTTCCTGCATTCCGATAGTTGGACGAATTTCATAGTTTTCATATCCTGCAGGAGCAAATTTTTTCAGGGCTTGGTGGAGCAGATCCGTTTTGAACTCTAACTGTTTATCATAGTGAAGGTGCATAATTTGGCAACCACCACATTCATTATAAATCGTACAAGCTGGTACGACTCGAAATTTCGACTTCTTATTAACCTTTAGTAATTTGGCTTCAACAAAGTTACGTTTAACAGAAGTAATCTGACAATAGATATCTTCTCCTTTGAGGGCACCAGGCACAAAAACGAGGGTTTTCTGGTAGAAACCGATTCCCTCACCATTGATACCCATCCGCTTGATTTTTAAAGGTATTTTTTGTTTGACTTTCAGATTCATACCCCTATCTTATCACATTTTAGGGTATAATAGAACTATGAAAATCACAAAACTTGAAAAGAAAAAACGCCTCTACTTGATGGAGTTAGATGGACAGCAAACCTCTTATATCACGGAAGATACCATTGTCCGTTTTATGTTGTCCAAAGATAAGGTCATTAGTAAAGAGGAACTTACCGAGATTCAGGACTTTGCCCAGTTCTCTTATGGTAAAAATCTCGCCCTCTACCATCTATCATTTAAAGCTCGAACCGAAAAGGAAGTTCGTGAGTATCTGAAAAAGTATGATCTTGATGAAAAAATCACTAGTCAAGTTATCGCTAATCTTAAAGAAGATAACTGGATTAATGATCGCCAGTATGTCTACTCTATTATCAACGCAAATCAACTCTCTGGAGATAAGGGACCTTATGTGATAGCTCAAAAACTGTCTCAAAAAGGGATTGCCAAATCAACGATTGAAGAGGTTTTAAAGGATTTTGATTTTTCGGAGGTTGCTCAACGTGTGGCGGAGAAACTTCTAAAAAAATACACGGGAAAGCTTCCCGCTCGTGCCTTGCAAGATAAGATTATCCAAAACTTAACGAACAAAGGCTTCTCCTATTCTGATGCTAAAATTGCTTTTGATGACTTGGATAGTCAAGTTGACCAAGAAACGACTCAAGAGCTCATTTTTAAAGAACTGGATAAACAATATTCTAAATATGCTCGAAAGTATGAAGGATACGAACTTAAACAGCGTTTAACCCAAGTTTTAGCTCGAAAAGGCTATGATTTTTCGGATATAGCCAGCGCTCTCAGAGAATATCTTTAACATTTTCAGGTAAAATTCAAAAAAATTAGACCAATTTATGATATAATAGTAGACGATAAACTTATAAATTGTAGAAAGTTGGTTAGTTATGAAACTTCCAAAAGAAGGCGACTTTATTACAATTCAAAGTTATAAGCATGATGGGAGTCTTCACCGTACTTGGCGGGACACCATGGTACTAAAAACAACAGAGAACGCTATTATAGGCGTCAACGACCACACACTTGTTACCGAAAGTGACGGTCGTCGTTGGGTGACTCGAGAACCGGCTATTGTTTACTTTCACAAAAAATATTGGTTTAATATCATTGCCATGATTCGCGATAATGGAATTTCCTACTATTGCAATATGGCAAGTCCTTACTATCTCGATGAAGAAGCCCTGAAATACATTGATTATGATTTGGATGTCAAGGTCTTCACTGATGGTGAAAAGCGTCTCTTGGACGTTGAAGAGTATGAGCGCCATAAACGCAAAATGAAGTATTCTGATGATTTAGACTATATTTTGAAAGAGCATGTTAAAATCCTTGTTGATTGGATCAACAATGGACGCGGTCCTTTCTCAGAGGCCTATGTCAACATTTGGTACAAACGCTACATAGAACTAAAGAATCGGTAAAGTTGTCAAACTGGGGTGAAAGCCCTGGTTTTTTTATTTGAAAAAACCAGCTTTTCAGCTGGATTGGTTTCTATATATCTAATTTAGTGACGGTAAACTTGATATGGGAATAGTCTTTTTCAACATCCTTATCCAACAAGAAAGCCGTGGCATCCTTCTTAACCTGAACCAGGTCAATATTCTGGGCTTGAGCTGCATAGACGCATCCACAATAACATTGACGATAGATATCATACTCCTCGCACATCTCCACCGAACGCTTGTAGCCTTGATTTTTCTTGAAATCACTTGGGAGATAGTGGGTGGTATAAATCTTTTGCACATCAATTCCGATGCTGTTGATGGTTTGAGAATTCTTATGAGGACTGATGGTCAAGGCTGAACCAAAGTAGTCAAAGCCCAAGTCCATAGCTACCTGTGCTGTTTTGTCCAAACGGTAGTCAAAACAAACCTTGCAACGGTCACCACCTTCGGGTTCTTCTTCTAGTCCTCTAACTAGCTTCCGGTATTCATTGGGTTCGTAGGGAGCTTCAAGGTACTGAACCGTATTACCTGTTCGCTCATTGAAATCACTGACAAATTTCTTGGTGACGTAAGCCCGCTTGTGGTATTCTGCCTTGGGATGGATGTTAGAATTGGCAAAATAGATGGTCACATCCGCGTATTTGGTCAAGTATTCTAGGGTGTAAGTACTACAAGGAGCACAGCAAACATGCATGAGAATAGTCGGACGTTGCTCATTTTTTTCCCAAACCTGAACCATTTTCTGCATGACACGGTCATAATTAATCTTCTGATTGGGATTCATCTTGCTCAGAATTTCTTCTACATCAATCATGTTCTTCTCCTTTTTCTAGTCTTATTTTATCATATAAGTTAGGAGAGCTCAAATCAATTTTAGAAGAGAAAACCTTAAAAGGAGGGATGCATGTTCCCTCCTTTTGTGTTTTTTATAAGTTACTTTTACATCATCCCGCCCATCATGCTTGGATCCATTGCTGGAGCTGGGGCTACTGGTTCCGGTTTATTGGCTACGACTGCTTCTGTTGTTAAAATCAAGCTAGCTACAGAGGCTGCATTTTGAAGGGCTGAACGGCTCACTTTCACTGGGTCAATGATTCCTTCTTCAATCATGTTGACCCATTCGCCAGTTGCTGCGTTGAAGCCTGTACCAACTTCAGCATTCTTCAAGCGGTCAATAATAATAGAACCTTCGAATCCTGCATTGTGGGCGATTTGACGAACAGGTTCTTCCAAGGCACGGAGAACAATATTACGTCCTGTCGCTTCATCTCCTGTCAATTCCAAATCAGCTACGGCTGGAATAACATTTACAAGAGCTGTTCCACCACCTGCAACGATTCCTTCTTCAACGGCTGCACGAGTAGCATTGAGGGCATCTTCAATGCGGAGTTTCATTTCTTTCAACTCAGTTTCAGTTGCAGCTCCGACCTTGATAACTGCGACACCACCTGACAATTTTGCCAAGCGTTCTTGCAATTTTTCACGGTCAAATTCAGATGTTGTAGTTTCGATTTGAGACTTGATAACCGCAACACGGTGGGAAATGGCTTCAGGATTTCCAGCACCTTCTACGATAACAGTGCTATCTTTGTCCACAGTTACTCTCGCTGCTTGACCTAGCGCCTCAATAGTAGCGTCTTTCAACTCAAGACCAAGATCTTCTGTGATGACTGTTCCGCCTGTCAAGATAGCGATATCTTCTAACATAGCCTTACGACGGTCACCAAAGCCAGGTGCTTTGACAGCTACGACATTGAAGGTTCCACGAATCTTGTTCAATACAAGAGTCGGAAGAGCTTCACCATCTACATCATCCGCAATAATCAAGAGTGGACGATTGCTTTGAAGAATGCTTTCTAGGAGTGGCAAGATTTCTTGGATATTTGAAATTTTCTTGTCGGTAATCAAAATGTATGGATTTTCAAGGTCAGCCACCATTTTTTCGCTATCTGTCACCATGTACTGTGATAGATAACCGCGGTCAAACTGCATTCCTTCCACGACTTCAAGCTCTGTTTCCATACCACGCGACTCTTCGATGGTGATGACACCGTCTTTACCAACTTTTTCCATAGCTTCAGAAATGTATTCACCGACTTTTTCAGAACGAGAAGATACAGCAGCAACCTGAGCGATGGCTTCTTTATTGGCAACAGGGATGGCATTGTTTTTCAAGGCTTCTACAGCTGCGGCAACCGCTGCTTCAATCCCTCGACGAATGCCGATTGGATTGGCACCTGCAGTGACGTTTTTGATTCCTTCGCGGACGATAGCTTGAGTCAAGACTGTTGCAGTTGTCGTTCCGTCACCTGCGATATCATTGGTCTTTGAAGCTACTTCTGATACCAATTTGGCACCCATATTTTCAAAATGGTCTTCTAGCTCAATCTCTTTAGCAATAGTAACACCGTCATTGGTAATCAATGGTGAGCCAAATGATTTTTCCAACACAACATTACGACCTTTTGGTCCTAAGGTTACTTTAACAGTGTCTGCAAGGATATCGACACCACGAACCATAGCTGAACGAGCATCAGATGAAAATTTAATTTCTTTTGACATACTTACTTTCTCCTTCTATTCTTCAATGATAGCCAAAATGTTAGCTTCGCCAACGATGATGTACTTTTCATCGCCATCTTTGACATCAATACCTGCATGGGCTTCAACTAAGACACGGTCTCCAGGCTTAACGCTTGGAGCAACCAAGTCACCATTCAAGGTACGAACACCTTGTCCAGTAGCTACAACTTGGGCTGTTTTTGTTTTTTCTTGGGCTGAGCCTGCAAGGACAAAGCCTCCAACAGTTTGTTCTTTTTCTTCGATTTTCAAGACCACACGGTCTCCTAATGGTTTCAACATCTGTTTTCCTCCATGATAAACTACATATTATTAGCACTCTTTATATCTGAGTGCTAATTTATAGTTCTATTGTATCACTTGGTCAGAAATAGTCAAGAAAAAAGTCTGACTTTGGCAAGATAAAAAGCCTGAGACCAACTCAGACTTTTCAATGTTTATACTCAATGAAAATCAAAGATCAAACTAGGAAGCTAGCCGCAGGTTGCTCAAAGCACTGCTTTGAGGTTGTAGATAAGATTGACCAAGTCAGTTACCTATACCCACGGCAAGGTGAAGTTGACGTGGTTTGAAAAGATTTTCGAAGAGTATTAAAATGGCAATTCCTCCTCTTCCAAGACCAAATCTGCCAAATCCTGTCCTGCGTTATTTTCACGCATAGCACGTTGGGCGCGGCTTTCCAAAAGTTGGAATCCTGTGGCAAGGACTTCAGTCACATAGTTCATCTGGCCCTTTTTCTCGAAGCGACGGGTACGAAGTTCTCCATCCACAGAGATAAGACTACCTTTAGTTGCGTAGCTTGCCAAGGTTTCAGCCAATTTTCCCCAAAGAACCAAATTGACAAAATCAGCTTCACGTTCCCCATTTTGGTCTTTGTAACGACGGTTCACAGCGATAGTTGCTCGCGCTACCGACTTGTCATTGTTGGTTTTGTGCAATTCTGGTGTAGACGTCAAGCGCCCGATAAGAATAACTTTATTATACATATTTTCTTCCTCCTACTTATCTATTCGCAGGAAATCAAAAAAGTTACAGAAATTTGTAACTTTTCGAGAAAATTTTTTATTTTTTATGCACCATGAAACCTGTCGCCTGTTGATTGGCCATAATGGTCATATCTGTAATCTGCACACGACGGGGCTGACTGGTCACATAGACCACTGTATCTGCAATATCCTGAGCTTGCAAGGCCTCAATTCCCTGATAAACCGTCGCAGCACGCTCTTTGTCACCGTGGAAACGTACCGCAGAAAAATCTGTTTCGACAATCCCTGGCTGAATGGTGGTCACCTTGATATCCGTTGCAATGGTATCAATTCGCAGACCATCTGAAAAAGTCTCAACTGCTGCCTTGGTGGCTGAGTAAACAGCTGCCCCAGCATAGGCATAGATTCCTGCGGTCGATCCCATGTTGATAATATGACCCTGATTGACTTTTACCATTTCTGGCAAGAAACAGCGAGTGACTGCCATCAAACCTTTGACATTGGTATCCAACATGGTCAGCATATCCAACTCTTCATAGTCTTGATAGGGAGCCAAGCCAAGAGCTAGTCCAGCGTTATTGACCAAGATATCAATCTGCCCTATCGTTTCTAGAATATCGGAGCAGACAGTCTTGACCATGGTCATATCCGTGACATCCAGTGGAAAGGTCCAAACTGTTTGATTTGGAAAAGTTTCTGCAAACTCTGACTTGAGAGTCTCTAATCTGTCTGTCCTTCGCCCTGTTAGAACGACATTCTCCCCCTGCTCCAGATAAGCACGCGCAATCGCTTCACCGATTCCTGAGGTCGCTCCTGTAATCACAACATTTTTTGCCATCTTATTTCCTTCTATACTAGCGAGACAGATACTGACAACTTCCTAGGCAGTCCAGTGTTTGGCTGGGTCAAATGGAGTTCCGACAACTTGGTCTTCTGATAATTCAATAACCCCACGTTTTTGTGGAGCATTTGGTAGATGCAATTCACGAGGGCTACACATCATGCCAAAACTCTTTTCACCGCGAAGTTCGCCTGGGAAAATGAGATTGCCTTTTGGCATCATCGCTCCAGGAAGAGCTACAATGGTTTTCAACCCAACACGCGCATTGGGAGCCCCTGCAACGATTTGCACTGTCTTATCACTTGCGACGGCCACTTGGCAGATGTTGAGGTGGTCACTATCTGGATGGGCTACCATCTCGACAATTTCACCAACAACAAACTTAGGTTCCTTGTCATTGACAATTTCTTCTGTAAATCCTTCCGCCTGCAATTCTTGGTTCAAACGTGCTACTTGCTCATCTGTCAAAAAGACTTGACCACGCTCTGCAATTTCAAAGAAACTTGAAACTTCGAAAATATTCCAAGCTACTGTTTCTCCATTTTCTTTGAGGAAAACACGGGCTACCTTGCCTTTGCGCTCCACGTCCAGTTTGGCATCGCCGCTATTTTTCACGATGACCATAAGGACATCTCCAACATGCTCTTTGTTATATGTAAAAATCATTCTTTCCTTTTTCTCCTATTTCAGTCCTGCTAAAAAGTCGTTAATTTGTTGCTTGCTTTTACGGTCGCGATTGACAAATCGGCCGATTTCCTTATCCTTTTCTAGCACAACAAGACTAGGAATGCCGTACACATCCCAGAGTTTGGCCAAATCCATGTACTGGTCACGGTCCACTCGAATAAAGGTGAACTCTGGATTGGTCTCCTCAATCTCTGGCAAGGATGGATAGATATAACGACAATCGCCACACCAGTCCGCCACAAAAAGGAAAACCTTCTTGCCATCTTGCTCGACAAAACCTGCTAGTTCTTCTATACTATCGGGAGTAATCATAAGACTTCCTCCTCATAGACTAGGTCTTCATTTTCATAGACAAAGGTATAGTGACGGCCATCCTCGAAAACGACTCCTCCGACGAGTCGCTCTAGGCTACTTTCGTAGACTTGAACATAGAGAGTCGCAATCTCACCCATATCTGAGAAAAGTTCGCGCACGATAGCGGTCAACTCTTCTTGCGTCTTCATCAGTTTGTGGTTATCTGCTGCTTTTTTAGCCCCTAAAGCAAGGGCACTTAGACCAGCCACAGTCAAGCCAGTCATCCATAATTTCTTAGCTTTCATACCATTCATTGTAACACAAAAAGGGCTTTAGGACAAATAGGGAATCCGTAGAAAAGCAAGTAAAAAGCCCCTTCCTTAAAGGAAAAGGACTTCTTATACTCAAAGAGCAAACTAGGAAACTAGCCGCAGGTTGCTCAAAACAGTGTTTTGAGGTTGTGGATAGAACTGACGAAGTCAGTAACTATACCTACGGTAAGGCGATGCTGACGTGGTTTGAAGAGATTTTCGAAGAGCATTATTCTTATTGCCAAGCGCCTGAGTTGCCAACATAATAGCCATCAGGTGTGTAGGTATTGCGAAGCATTTTACCAGATGAGTCTAAGTAGTACCACTTGCCATTATCTTTGACCCAATCATTCGCTAGCATGGCACCAGAAGAACTTACATAATACCATTCTCCCTTGTCATAAACCCAAGTGCTTGCTTTCATAGCTCCTGAAGTTGATAAATAGTACCACTTACCTTGATCATAAAGCCAATCACTAGCAATCATAGCTCCTGATGATTTAAAGGCATACCAGTTGCTACCTTGATAAAGCCAAGTTTGATTGAACATGACTCCTTTATCATTCATAAAGTACCAAGTTCCCTTATCATAAACCCAATCGCTCTGCACTAATTGACCTTGTTTTTGATAGTACCAGTTTTGGTTTGATTTTAGCCATCCTTCTGCTTTTACAATCGGATAAAGTTCTTTGAAAGATCCTCCATTATCATATTTATGACTGATAGTTCTTAGTTTTTCAAGCTTCAACTCACCATTATCATAGTCTGCCCAAGCAAAGAGTTTTTGACCATTGACAGTCTCTGGTAAGGTGGCAGTGTAAGTCTTGGTTTGATAGTCCCATTTAGCATCAAGGTAAGTGTATTGATCATTTGATTCGTTAATACGGTAGTAGCCTCTCTTTCCACCTTCATGATGTACATCGTCAACCACTTTCGTTGACCAGGTCTTTACTTCATTTCCGCTCTTGGCTTCTACCTTGATATCTCCTCTATAGCCATATGGAACATAGAAATTCAGGTAACGCCCCTCTACACCAATCATAGACTTGTCCTTTTCTTGACCTAGGAAATTGACAGTCTGATCTTGACCATTGAGACTAACCGTCCACTCGATTTTCTCGGTTTTTGGCAAATTCAAGACTTTGATATCCACTTCATGACCATTGTTAAAACGAATAATCTTGCCATCTTGATACTGCACTCCACACTTAATAACCCATTCTTCTTTAAGCTCAAATGCCTGCCCTGAATGAGGAAAAGTCAGTAAAGCTAGACCTGCTAGAGACAAACCAAATAGTGTGATTTTTTTCATTGTAGTTCCTCCTTAGGATTTATTATGTTAATTATATCACTATCTATTTTTTTTGCAAATCTTATCCTAAATATGCAAGCAAAAAACCTCTGAGATTATTCTCAGAGATTAGAAGATAACTAGTTACTATTTTCAACTGCTGCAGTAACAAAGGCAGTGTAGAGTTCTTCGGGACGGTTTGGACGGCTTGACAGTTCAGGGTGATACTGACAAGCTACAAAGAATTTATTTTCAGGAATTTCCACAATTTCTACCAAACGATTGTCTGGAGAGACTCCTGAGAAGACAAAACCTGCCGCCTCAAACTGTTCACGAAAGGTGTTGTTAAACTCATAACGGTGACGGTGACGGCGTTGCACCACTTCTTGATTATGGTAAGCAGCTGCTGCCTTAGAACCACGTTTCAACTTAGATGGATAAAGTCCCAAACGAAGGGTTCCACCCATATCTTCAACATCAACCTGGTCACGCATAATATCAATGATAGGGTATTTTGTATCTGGTGCAAGTTCTGCAGAATTTGCACCTTCAAGACCCAAAACGTGACGAGCAAACTCGATACAAGTCAACTGCATTCCCAAGCAGACACCCAACATTGGAACATCATTTTCACGCGCATAACGGATGGCTTGGATTTTCCCTTCCGTACCACGTTGGCCGAAACCACCTGGAACGATGATTCCGTCCGCATCAGACAAGAGTTCTGCCACATTCTCTGCTGTCACATCATTGGCATTAATCCAATTAATCTTCACTTCTGCGTCGTTGGCATAACCAGAGTGTTTTAAGGCTTCGACCACTGAGATGTAGGCATCTTGCAACTCCACATACTTACCAACGAGGGAAATCTTGACTTGTTTCTTGAGGTTCATGACCTTGTCCACCATGGCTGACCACTCTGTCATATCCGCTGCTGCTGCATCTAGTTTCAAATGGTCACAAACAATTTGGTCCATACCTTGTGCCTGCAAGTTCAATGGAATTTGGTAAAGGTGTTCAACATCCAAAGATTCAATAACAGCTTCTGGTGCCACATCACAGAACTGTGCTAGTTTATTTTTAATGCCCTGACCAGCTGGTTTTTCTGTACGAATGACCAACATATTTGGCTGGATTCCCAAACCGCGCAATTCTTTTACAGAATGTTGAGTTGGCTTGGTCTTCATCTCACCAGCAGCCTTAAGATAAGGAAGCAAGGTTGTATGGATATACATGACATTATCTGCACCCACATCTGCCTTCATCTGACGAAGGGCCTCTAGAAATGGCAAGGACTCGATATCTCCAACGGTTCCACCAACCTCTGTGATAATGACATCAGAGTCGGTCGTAACAGCGGCACGCTTGATTTTTTCTTTCAAAGCATCTGTGATATGAGGAATGACTTGAACAGTTGCCCCAAGGTACTCGCCACGGCGCTCCTTACGAAGAACTTCACTGTAGATTTTACCAGTTGTCACGTTGGAATATTTGTTAAGATTGATATCGATGAAACGTTCATAGTGACCCAAGTCCAAATCTGTCTCAGCCCCATCATCTGTCACAAAGACTTCCCCATGCTGGTAAGGACTCATGGTTCCCGGATCGATATTGATATAAGGGTCAAACTTCTGAATAGTCACTTTTAGACCACGATTTTTCAAGAGACGGCCCAGACTTGCTGCGACAATCCCTTTCCCAATAGACGATACCACACCACCAGTTACAAAAATATATTTCGTAGACATAGATTCCTCTTTCTAAAATGCTCAAGGCCTTGTTAACTACGAGGGGACATAGAGAACAAGACCCTTATGAATAACGACTTTTCAAGAAAACTTCCTGAAAAACAAAAATAGCTCCCTAGTAACTAGGGAGCCCCGACCTCTAAAAGAGGTGCCCGAACAATATGATACCTTAAAGCAGAACATTTGTCAACCCGAATTGGTAAAGCATAAAAAAGAGAGATTGTTTTCAGAAAACCAACTAAAGATCTACATCCAAACGGATGACCCCCTCAAGGAACAAAAAAGGAGATCAGGTAATCTCCTCTGTAAAGTCTTTTACTCTTCTTCACTCGTTTCAGCATCATCGTCTGAAAACTCGTCGTCTTCTTCGTTGAGATCCACGTCTTCACCCAAGTCATCAGGGGCGATTTCGTTGATTTCTGCATCGTAGGCTTCCACTTCATTTTTCTCATCATCTGGATTTTCATCATCATATGAAAGAGCTGGATCTGCTTCGTATGCATCTTCGTCTTCTGGATCATCCGCATTGTAGTCAATGGCATCTGAATCACCATCCATAAAGGCATTGACACGTTTTTTCTTAGCTTTTGGTGCTACTTCATCGTCGTCACTTTCTTCAAGAGCGATGATTTCTTCGTCAATTTCGTCTACACCATACCATGAACGAAGACCCCATTTGTTGTCTCCAAGTGAGATGAAGCTACCGTCAAAGTTCAACTCTGTGTAGAACAAAGGTAAAGCTTCGCGGATATCGCTATTTGATGTTCCAAGGTAGTTTTGAATTTCGTTTACAAGATCGCTAAAATGCATCTCATGATCGCGACCACGAAGTTCCAAGATAGCACGCGCTACCTCAATCATAGATAGTTCACTTTTTTCTTGCCCAGCAAATACTTCTAATTCCAAAGCGTTTCTCCTCATTTTTACTACTATCGCCAGAGCGAACAGACTCTGACCTCATTTTATCATGTACTCTTTATTGTACGATAATTTTGCGGAATAGTCAAAGGTTAAATGGGAGAAAGTGGCAGGACTTTTTATTTCTTTGCTACCCAGCCAATGGCATCGCTTGGTGGAGTTTTAAGAACAAATTGACTGAGTTTTTTATGTGGTAAGATGATTTCTAAAATATTGATTTTTCTAGTATAACATGAATAAAAAAATAAATACTATTTTATAGATTAAACTCTTGCTTAATACCATTGACTGTATTAATTAGTGACGGTTCTCTTAATTCAACATCTTCAAAATCACTCTCATCTAAACCGTTTTTAATTAAATAATAGGAGATGTTTTCGTTAGTAGAGTAAGCAAATTGATATTTTGGGAATTTTATGAAAAACGGCTTTTGACTATATACGGCTAATTCTTTTTTATTACTTAAGATTTTCACTCGATAGCTTAGTGAAATAGGAGCATCTACTAAAATATTAAACCGAAATGTATTTTCACCCTTTGACAACATATGATTAATTGTGAATTTATAACATTTTTGCTTATATGGGGACACCAATTCTACAATCGGAATTATGGTTCTATCAATCGGAACTGTACCTCCTCCCATATTTCTACAAAAGCATTTCCCAGATGACACATAAGGAATTTCAATTTCACTTTCAACTGTTTTCGTAAACTTGTTTATTAATTCCAATTTTACCAACTGTTTACAATCTGGGAAATCATCAGAAAAGTGTTGGCTTATAGTATAATCTGTTAGGTCTATAGAAAATATTTTTTTTATATCACCTCCTTGTAAATTCTTAATTTTTGATTCATCTTCAAAAATTAGTATTTTCTCATTGCTATCTCTGTTCAAGTACCAACAAAATAACTGATAGTCTACTTGATTACTACACTTATTCCCATTATTAAACATCACAAAGTCTACTCTTTGATTTGGGGAATCGAAACCTTTTTGTACAATCGTATCTTCATAAGAGTAATCAAGAACCTCGATGTCGTCAATCACCAATTCATGTATTAGTAATTCATCTTTTGGATTTTTAATAACAAGTTCGTTTTCTACATAATTTATAAAATCATTTGAGTCAGGATAAACAGGTATTTGATTCCCACTAATGAATTTAGGAACATTTCTGATATCAATTTTTTTAATTTTTATTTTTTGAAATCTAGTATAGATATACTTTTTAAAAAGCAAGAATATAGATGATATCGATATTGAAAATATCCAAAAATAAATGTTTGATAACAATCCTATTAATACTTGTTCATTTCCATCTGATGTTAACACTGTTATTTCTCCTTTGAATCTGTATATTCATTATACCAGAAAAACACGGCATCTAGCCGTGTTTCTGTGTTTATTTCACGAGTTTCTTCATCTCATCAATACGCGCTACGGTCGCGTCGTACTTAGCTTGATAGTCGGCTTGTTTGTCGCGTTCTTTTTGGAAGACTTCTGGTTTGGTATTGGCTACGAAGCGTTCGTTAGAGAGTAGTTTCTTATCGAGACAGGCCAGTTCATCTTTAACATTGAGGATATCTACTAACTGAGGTATATCTATAATTCCACATTTTTGAATCATGTAATATTAATTTCTACACACCCATTAAAAATTCGAATTTCAGATTTGTATTTATTTATATCTGAAACCCAATTTGTTTGAAACAATTCTTAAATTCCTCCATATTGTCAATTTGATTTGCATCAATCAATACTATTAATTCTTCTTCAGCTCGGGAGCAACCAACATAAAAAAGTTTGTAAGCTGTTAAAACAGATCTAACCGTATTATTGTTAAATATAATTTTCATATCCGCGAGACAAGTTTTCTCTTGAAATTGAAGCGTATTTTGATTCAAGCAGATAAATTTAAAGTATTCATTATCTAAATACTTGTTATAGATATTTTGAAAATCATCAAAGTATTGTTTTCTATCCCCTGCTTTAATTTTACTTATTTTTTTTTCTAGTTTCTCTTCTAGTGATAAAATATCACGATTAAAATCATAATAAAACTGTTGAAAACTATCAAAATTAAATTTATTTTGAGTATAAAAACATGCAAACAGGTTCAGAAACTCATATATCTTGATACCTGGATTATTTGAATTTTCAGCTACAAATAATATCTTTTTATGTCCTTCTCCTTTAACCCCATGTTGTGTTGACACCATAGGGTTTCTATTATATACATCTATTAGTTTAAATAATTCAATTGAAGAGCAAAATAAATCAGTATAAAGAAAATCTCCGTTTTTGTCATATAAAAATATAAATTTATAAAAGTCATTACCAATAACTTTTTTAGTTACCAATTCTTGGATTACAATTCCTAAAGGTTCCTTAGATTTCAGAAGCCTAACAAAGACATCCATTTTTTCTTTCAGCTTTACCTTATCCTCATGAAATTCAATTTTCAAAAGGCTACTATCAAAAACTGAAATAGATTTACCAAAAGGTAAGTTTTTTTTACTATTTTTTAATAGTCGTATCATTTCGCCATAATTTTTATTATGATATTCACTCAATACTTGAAATAGCAAACTTAGAAAAGACATTAGCTCATCAGGATTTTCATCATAGTTACTGTTAACCAGAACATCCATTACACTAATACGACCATTATTAGGGTATATTTTCTGATATTTTTTATAGATTTCTTCAGCAGATTTCCCACTATTATTAATGTTATCGAACCTCTTACTATTAACAGTTCTTAATTTATAAAACTTCTTGTAAACTTCGCTATTATTAGATAAATACGTCTCAATATTATCTGTAGAGACCAATTGAGGTAATTGACCTTTTTTACCTATATAAGAGTTCTGTGGAACCCTAGAAACAGATAAGTATAAATGATTTAACAGATCAACTATTTCTTTAGAAGAGCGATAATTTGTGGTAAAGGTTTGAGAGAGGCTACTATCAAATTCACCAAATTCACTTTCAAATGAACCATCATATTTGTTATAAATTTCTTGCATTTTATCCCCAAGAAAATATACTTTTGTTGAACTGCCCCTAGCAGAATTATAAAAAAACCTCAAAACTTCTGTACTTGTATCTTGAACTTCATCTATGAAAATGTAATTATACATTTCACGCAATTTAAAACCAATTTTAGGAAATCTTTCTATTAACTTAAATGAAAAGTATAATAAATCGTCATGAGATAAACCTCCATCTAACACAAAAGAACTCTGACGCTCATTGTAATAAATTTTCAAATTTGATTTTATTATTTCTTCAGAAACATCGCCATCTACTGAAAATCTTTCCTTATACCGTTCTACTAATGTCCCACTGTTATCGAGTGTAGTTTTAATTTCTTCTTTATAAATTTCAAAATAAAAATTTATAATTTTATCGTTACTAAAGAACGGCTTTAAAAAATCGTTTAAAAAACTATGAATAGTTGATATTTCAACATTTGGAGAAATAATTCTTTTCTGCATTACCTCTGAAGCTCTATTAGTATAGGTAATACACAAAATTTTAACAAATGGTTCATTATTTAAAATTCCATTAATAGTTTTACTAATAAAGTAAGTTTTGCCACTTCCAGCAGGAGCATTTATATTGTAGAAGTTATTTTGTTGTTGAGCCACGTTAATCCCTCCTCGATATAATTAGGCAACACTTCAATTACTTTATCTTTAAAAATAATTGAGTACATTAGATTTGTTTTATCAATAATTGAAACTAAATCCCTTATTGAACGTTTTGGTTCACAATTTTCTTTGAATTCCTCATACTCAGCATACTCTTCAGGATGGTTATCTCTCAGATAGTCAATTTTCCTATTTTCTTTTGATATATCTAATCTATTATATATTTCCTCTCTCTTCATGCTACACTCTTTACCAGAAGTAATTTTAGGTAGTCTCAATTCAAAAGATTCATTAAATTTGTCCCACTCCGATTTGTTAAATTTTTCAAACACACTTTCTATTTCCTCTGTTGGAGAAATCATTTTATATAATAAAGCATCTTCTAATGTTCTAGCATATCCATCTTTATCTGTTTGGGTAAAAATTTCTATATTCTTTTCTCTATCTTGACTTTGTTGTTGATAAATGCCGGCAACATCTTTATTGTCAGCAGGTAATATTGAATTTAAAGTCGTATTAGAAGATTTATCACTATCTATTCCCTCTAATTCCTCTCTTTCTTTATCGTAATCAATATCAGTAAAGACACAGGCCATCATTCTCAATTCATTTAATAGTGGAAAATATTTATGTGCATAAGCACCACCACATTGACAATAACTTAAATATTGACGAGCTAAATTACTGTACTTTGAATTTTTTCTATTAATCAAACTTTCAAAATACATTCGCTCTGCATCTCCTTCATAAAAAATAACAGCATCTGAAAAAATTAAATCTGCGAAATTTAGCTTAAAGAATGTTTCATAAAATTCTTTTTCTCCATTATTGTTAATAAATTGATGTAAATCAACAATACGATTCATAAAGTTTTTTTCTGAACGAATTACCTTTATATCATTAACATCTACATTTTTCACAATTTCAGTGGAATGAGTTGTAATAATCCCCTGTAGATTTTTTTTGCTACTAAAAATCGTTTCAATATAACTAACTAGCACTTTCTGCATTTGTATATGCATATGTGCTTCAGGTTCTTCTATAACAAATAAATTTACAGTATTTGGTTGAATAGTTCTACTAAATCTATCAATTTGAAGACTCATATAAATCAAATTACTAATACCAAGACCTTGGGATTCTTCAGTTAAATTAAACAAAAAATCATCAGTACTATGTGAATAATTAATTAATAAACTATCCTTAATCAAGTTCAATAAGTTCTTTTCGTTAAAATGAAATTTCGCTTCTAAAGCTTCAATTTCATTTTTTGATACATTATCTAGACTATCTTTTAAGTCAGATAAAATATTTTGTGTTTCGTTTTGAAAACTAGAATCAATTTCTGATTCAGCCAAATCATTAGCTATTTTATTTTTCAATTCATTAAATTTACTATCCCATACAGAATCACGGTTAGTAGAATCGGATGATGAAATAATTGATGTAGTTATCTTTTTATTTTTAAGATTTTCATCATCTAGTTCTCTATCAGCAGATATATATTCAAAATGGAATAATTTTTTAAAATCTTTATATTCAATAATTTTCTTATTATTGAAATCCTTATCAGCATAAAAATAAATACTTTCTGTATTTTGTTCTATGATTTCTTGAAGTATTGTAGCTGATTTGGTATCTTGTTTAACAAATTCTTCTTTTATTGCCTCTGCATTGAGTTTATAATTGTATTCAAAATAAAAATTCCGCTTATCATCATCAAGATCCATGAGGTAGTTTGCAAATAAACCAATTGATTCTTCCAAGTCATAGGACAATTCAAATTGAACTTTTATTTTTATTTGTTCATTAATATAATCTATAAATTCAATGAACTTTTCGTCATTAAAATCTGAGGAAAAATCTAATTCCTTGACTCTGTTATCCAACAGGGATTTTAATGTGATAGAAAAATCTTTAAAACCCTCTGATTTTCTTGTTTTATTATTAAAAATAATGTCTAGCAACTGAATCAGAGAAGTTTTTCCACTATTGTTAGCTCCTGCTAAAATAGCAAAATTTCCATGATTTAAATTTATTGCACTCTTATTAAAGCGTCTATATCCCTCGATAGTAATTTTATCAATTCTCATAAAAATTTTTCCTTTTATCAAAAAGTAAGCGTTATCAAAAAATGTTGAAAGATAAACCTAAATCATAATATTTAGGTTTATCTTTCTGTGTTTATTTCACCAATTTCTTCATCTCATCAATACGTGCGACGGTCGCGTCGTACTTAGCTTGGTAGTCGGCTTGTTTGTCGCGTTCTTTTTGGACGACTTCTGGTTTGGCATTGGCTACGAAGCGTTCGTTAGAGAGCTTCTTGACTACCATATCCAGTTCTTTTTGCCATTTAGCCAGTTCCTTGTCGAGACGAGCCAATTCTTCTTCGACATTGAGGAGGTCTGCTAGTGGCAAGTAGATTTCTGCTCCTGTGATAACGCTTGACATCGCGAGTTCAGGTGCAAGGATGGTTGATGCAATTTCCAAGTGTTCTGGATTTGTGAAGCGTTTGATGTAGTTGACATTACTGTTAAAGAAGGCTTCCAAGTCGCTATCGCTTGTCTTAACAAGGATGGTGATAGGCTTGCTTGGTGCTACGTTTACTTCCGCACGCGCATTACGAACGGCGCGAATCAAGTCTTTGAGGCTTTCTACGCCTGTGTGAGCCGTCAGGTCTTCAAAGGTTGGGTTGACAATTGGGTATTCTGCTGTGACAATAGAGCCTTCTGAGATTTGCCCAAAGATTTCCTCTGTCACGAATGGCATGATTGGGTGAAGGAGACGAAGGATCTTGTCCAAGGTGTAAAGGAGAACAGAACGTGTGATGACTTTCTCTTCTTCATTATCACTATAAAGGACTTCCTTGGTCAACTCAACATACCAGTCCGCAAACTCATCCCAGATAAAGTTGTAGAGGATATGGCCAGCCACACCAAACTCAAACTTATCAAAGTTTTCAGTGACTTTTCCGATGGTTTCATTGAGGTTGTGGAGAATCCAGCGGTCAGTGACATTGCCAGCTTCCTTGTTGGCAACTTTTTCGACATTGGCAGTTGCTTGCTCAAGAGTCAAGCCTTCATTGTTCATGAGGATGTAGCGAGAGATGTTCCAGATCTTGTTAATGAAGTTCCAAGACGCATCCATTTTCTCATAAGAGAAGCGCACGTCTTGCCCTGGTGCAGAACCGTTTGAAAGGAACCAACGAAGGGCATCGGCACCATATTTCTCGATGACATCCATTGGGTCAATCCCGTTACCGAGAGATTTCGACATCTTGCGTCCTTGCTCATCACGAATGAGACCATGAATCAAGGCATTTTTGAATGGCGACTTGCCAGTAAATTCCAAACCTTGGAAAATCATCCGAGACACCCAGAACGGAATAATATCATAACCAGTCACCAAAGTTGATGTTGGATAATAACGTTTAAAGTCTTCTGAGTCGACATCCGGCCAGCCCATGGTTGAGAATGGCCAAAGGGCAGAACTAAACCAAGTATCCAAGACGTCTTCGTCCTGAGTCCATCCGTCACCTTCTGGTGCTTCTTCACCGACGTACATTTCACCCTCAGCATTGTACCAAGCAGGGATTTGGTGCCCCCACCAGAGCTGACGAGAGATAACCCAGTCATGGACATTTTCCATCCATTGGAGGAAGGTATCGTTGAAACGAGGCGGGTAGAATTCTACCTTGTCCTCTGTGTCTTGGTTGGCAATTGCATTTTTCGCCAATTGGTCCATCTTGACGAACCATTGCGTAGACAAGCGTGGTTCAACCACAACACCTGTACGCTCTGAGTGACCAACACTGTGGACACGTTTTTCGATTTTAACAAGGGCACCGATTTCTTCCAACTTAGCAACGACTGCCTTACGAGCTTCAAAACGGTCCATGCCAGCAAATTCGAAGGCAAGCTCGTTCATAGTTCCATCGTCATTCATGACGTTGACTTGTGGCAAGTTGTGGCGTTGGCCAACCAAGAAGTCATTTGGATCGTGGGCAGGCGTGATTTTCACGACACCAGTACCAAACTCAGGATCGGCGTGTTCGTCCCCAACGATTGGGATGAGTTTATTAGCGATTGGAAGGATGACGTTTTGACCAATCAAATCCTTGTAGCGTGGGTCTTCTGGATTGACCGCAACGGCAACGTCCCCAAACATGGTCTCCGGACGAGTTGTCGCAACTTCAAGGGCGCGTGAGCCATCTTCCAGCATGTAGTTCATGTGGTAGAAGGCACCTTCGACATCCTTGTGAATCACCTCGATATCAGAAAGTGCTGTGCGAGCTGCTGGGTCCCAGTTGATGATAAACTCACCGCGGTAGATCCAGCCTTTCTTGTAAAGGTCCACGAAAACCCTGCGAACAGCTTTTGACAAGCCTTCGTCAAGAGTGAAACGCTCACGAGAGTAGTCTACAGAGAGCCCCATCTTGCCCCATTGTTCCTTGATGGTAGTGGCATATTCGTCTTTCCATTCCCAGACTTTCTCGAGGAATTTCTCACGACCGAGGTCATAACGGCTAATGCCCTCACCACGCAAACGTTCCTCAACTTTAGCTTGAGTGGCAATCCCAGCATGATCCATCCCTGGAAGCC
This sequence comes from Streptococcus oralis, assembly GCF_023110055.1. Lineage (GTDB taxonomy): Bacteria > Bacillota > Bacilli > Lactobacillales > Streptococcaceae > Streptococcus > Streptococcus oralis_BY. The sequence goes on from NZ_JALDVG010000002.1 coordinate 20,595, forward strand.
AAAGCGTATCAAAACCTTGCATACGTTTTTGACGGATGATGATATCCTGTAAAGTTGTATCCCAAGCGTGACCAAGGTGAAGTTTACCAGTCACGTTTGGTGGTGGAATCACGATTGAATAAGGCTTAGCTTTTTGATCTCCTGAAGGCTTGAAAACATCGGCATCAAGCCATTTTTGGTAACGACCAGCCTCAACCTCGGCTGGATTGTATTTAGGTGAAAGTTCTTTAGACATGTGTTTGTCCTTTCTAGTTAATTTCTAAGCTACTTTGATAAGCATCTAAAATGTCAATAGTATCTCTTATAATAGGGCTCTGTGTGGCTTTGTAAAGAGATTTATTTCCAATAATATAAAACTCTTCTTTAGCTCTAGTCGCTGCAACGTTTAAAATATTGGGTTCAGAGACAGCCCAGCGAGCAGCCCCCTCACTCATATTATCTGCTCCAAGCACAAAATATACAATCTTATTTTCTTTTCCTTGGAAAGTATGTACCGTCCCTACATTTATAGGTTTCCCATTTTCCCGCTTTGTGAAACCGATTTTATCTAGTTCTTTTGCTAGTTGAACCGATACATTTTTAAAAGGAGTAATGACATAAATATCATCAAATTCCTCATGTCTTTTCTGCAACTCTTCTTTCAAATAATCAGCTTGCTCAGGAACAAATTTATCCTTAGCACCTCCACCAACGTCAAACCATTCTCCCAGACCTCGAGCTTCTTCCTTTCCTTGAACCATTAAATTATCATAAGAAATTTTATTGGAAATACTGAACATCGGATCACTAGAACGACGATGAACCCAGAGAGGAAGTCCTATCCATGTCCCATCTTGTTTTTTAAAACCATATCTACTAGCAGAATCCATCAATTCTTGCGTTGATGATACAAGATATTTAGTGGCTATCTTGTGGTGCTGTGCTAAAAATCCTAAAATATTTTTATCCATAGTCTGTACTGGTTGTATTTGAGAAGGATCTCCAACAGCCATAATACGTTTACTTCTAAAAATAGCCCCCACACTTGCTTGAGGTAATGCCTGACCAGCTTCATCAATAAATACATTACCGATACTATTTTCAGGCAAACACCGAAACATGGAATTAAAGCTTGCAAAAGTTGTACTAATAACTGGAACAGTGAAATTGACCCAATCCCACGCAGCTTTATATAAATCACTAGCATTATCTCTCATTGAATAGTTTTGAGGCTTCTCCCAAATCCATAATGCTTTTTCAAAATGCTTTTTATTGTCATATATAAATTGCTTCCTAACTGCCAGTGCTTTAATAAACAAACGACTCTGCTCTTCTCGATAGTCATCATCAAACCAAAAATTTGATACTTGTAATTCTTCATATGGAACAGAAAAATTCAACTTTTTAATAGGGTATGTAGCAAGTTCCGATTGTAATTTCAAAATTTTTTCCTGATGACGAATTAATTTATCTTCTTGTTTAGATTTCCATTCATTATACCTCTGTTGCCTTTGACTCAATTGATTTAATTCAAGTTCATGCATTTTTATCTCTTTTTGCAAACCGTGGCAATATTGACTTTCATCATGTACTTTCTTCAGTTCTGCTTTTAGACTTTCATGCGCTTGATTCAATCTCGTAAAATAAGTATCTAATTTCGATGGTGTGAAAAGTCTTTTTAACCATAAGAAACGTGGAGCTTGTAATTTTATCAACTCAACATCTTGTGCTGCTATCTGTTTGTTAACATTTAACATAGAAATAAGACGCTCATGCTCAAACAGCTCAGATTCTATTTCCTTTTTACTATTTTCTAATTGAATATGTTTATCCCGTATTTTAGATAGTTCTGAACATCTTTGGGCATCATCCTGATGAAACTCTATCTCAACCTGCTGGTAAGCATTTTTCAATTTTACATGCAATCGAATCTTATCTGCTATATCTTGCATCTTTTCTCTTTTATCAAATAGCTTCTGATATTGAATTTTAAACTCTTCGTATACTGATGGATTCGATTGAAATTTATCCGAATTCAACTCTTGTCGTATTGCTTTTAAAACATTTTGCAGACGGTCTCTATTCTGTTTTTTTCCACCTTCTATCGAAAACAATCCCCAATATTTTTTGTCGTTAGAAACATTTTCATCTTCTAACAATAAATCATTACTGATTTCAGCAAAATAATCAATTTTCTTTAATTCATCTAACCAATTTAATTTCTGATAAATTTCTTTTCCTTGGGGTAATTCATTAACAATATTTTTAACAGCACCATTATTAGAACTTGCAACTACGATTCCTTTTTCTGCAATTTCTTTTGGTAATTTTGCAATAAGATCTAGTTTGTCATGACAAACTAGATTCCCTTTAAGCTTAGGAGCCGATAATTCACTAATAATTCTCGCCTGTTCCGTTACCAAATCTGCAAAAATATCTTTTAAAAGTGTCGTTTTACCAGTCCCCGGAGGACCATTGACACTTCTCATATCTTCATCCACATTCGAAGCTAAATTTACAGCTACTTGTTGCATCATGGAAAGAGCATATTTAGGGTTACTAGGAAATCTTCCTAATGGATAATTTTTCGGTTCAAGTATAGTTTCTAAATCTTTGGGATTAAAATAGGATGATTCTTTATTGCCGTCCAGATTAACCCTTACAGAATCGAATCCTGATAAATAACGATTGAGATTTTCATTATAAATTGATTTTGCATATTTCAAATCCTTTAGAAAAAATGAATGTAAATTTATTTCGTCAGCAAAATTCTTAACAAAATAATATCTGCAATCACTTGGTGAAATCTCATACTTTTTGAGAAGTTTACTAAAAACTTCATTGAACTCTCCATCAAGAAACGCCTGACCTAACTGTTCTCGAAGCTCATTTTCTGCTATTAAGAAATCTTTAGGCAATTCCCCATTTTTGAAAATTTGCCCACTCATGGTTAAAAAAAACTTATCAGCTAAGAACTTCAAATCTTTATCAAAGTATAGAGCAAAAGTAAATTTATAAGAAGCTCTTCCCAATTCTTCCTCCGTCGCCTTTAAATTGTATTTGCCTCTTAACACTTCAATAATTTTTCGAAAAGGGAAAATTCCACAATAAACAGCAATCCCTGAACTGGATTTTAATTTTTGACGTTTAAAAAAATCTTTTAATATTGATTGATAATCATCACCTTGAAAAATCTTATACTTAGAATCACTTTTTTCAATATTCCCTTCTGATAATTGTTCTACTGTAATCCAAGCATCTAATATTTGATTATGACTACTTCTCATCATGTCTCCCTTAAAGCATATAAAAACAAGAATATATCTTACTCATTAAAAACTCTCCCACTCACTCCTCAGCAAACCATATATCAGACTGTCACAGCGATTTCCTTGGGCATCTTTGCGGTCCCGGATACGAGCTTCAAGGGTAAAGCCAAGCTTTTCTGCGACTCGTTGACTTTGGACATTGTAGCCAAAACAAGTCAGCTCAATCTTGTGAAGACCAGGTTCTTTAAAAGCTAAATCAATCAAGGTACTCGCAGCTTCTGGAACATAACCTAGACCCCAATAGTCTGGATGTAAGATATAGCCAATCTCCAAGACATCATCCTCGTGACGACGAGGGAAATCAACAGAGCCGATGATAGTATCGGTCCCTTTAACCACTATGCCGTAACCAGCTGGGAGATTGTCCTTTTCATTGCGCTCGGGCAGAATATGCTCCAGATAATAAATCTCATCTTCCAAGGTCTTGACGGGCGGAAAGCCTGCTGGGTAGGAAACTTCTGGCCTACTGGCATAGTCAAAGATATCCACAACATCAGCCACGGTACGGACTCGTAAGACTAGCCGTTCGGTTTCTAAACGTTCTGGTAACTCAGCTATTATCATCTTTCTCCCTCGCTTCCCATAAAAAATGCCCCTGCCATATCCATGACAGGGACGAATGTGCTAATCCGCGGTACCACCCAATTTCGGGCAAGGCCCGCAACTCTCATCTTTATAATAAAAAGACAATATTATTTCATTTTTCATCCATCAGCAACCAGTTTTGACACATTTGTGGACTTCTCAGCACCGCCACTTTCTGTAAAATGTGGGATCCAAAACACCTCTAATGGCTCTATTGTAGCAAGTTTTTCTCGGAAATGCAAGGGGCAAGAAAGATTACTTGAAGCTGATTCCGTGCTCTTTTAATTTCTTAATCGTAGCTGGGCCGATTCCTTTCAAGGCAAGGAGTTCTTTTTCAGTCCAGTTTTTAAAGTCAGCAGCCGACTTGATGCCTTCATCATAGAAAGTCTTAGCACGATCTACTGAGAGGCCACCCAAAGTAGCTGCGAAATCTTCTACTGAATTGGCTACTTTTTGAGCTTGTTCCTTAGTCGCTTCTACAGCTTGTTCCACTTTTTTAGAGACAACCTTTCCTGCTTGGCTAGCAGACTGTTCTGCATGTTTCACGACTTTTTTGGTCTCTTCTACAACTTTGGTCACTGTAGTTGAAAATGCACCTGAACGACGAAGGCTATTTCGCAATTGTTTTTTACGTTGGAGTTTCTTTGACATGATAAAATCCTTTCAATAAAAAATCCCTGCTCTGACAAGGATTTAATAAAAATATTTTATCAAGATTTTGGCAAAAAATCAAGAAAGTATCTGAATTTTAATAGTTTCGCTCACCAAACAAGCCTTCTGGCAGATCATGAAATCCCTTGCCTGCTTTGAAGTTTTCAAACTTACCCAGCAAGAACTGGTAGGCATCCAAGCGACTTTCGTAGCGAATCATGGCATCTTTGGCACGCTCGTCTTGATCTTCCTCGTAGACCTTTTGACTTTCCTTGTGCGCCATATCGTTGATCATAATCTGGGTATTGACCCAGGCTTCAAATTCCTTCATAAATTCCTGTTCGTAACTCATTGATTCTCCTTATTCTAATCCACGGAAATAGTCCGTATCAATCTCACGGTAGGGCTGAATATCCTGAACATACTCTAGCACGCCTTGGAATTCCCCGTTTTCATCGTGTACTGCGGCATAGGTAATGTGGACAAACTTGCCTCGCGACTCCGACTTGAACCACATCTCATACTTATCCTTGACCCCTTCACGAAGACCTTTCATAACGGCCTTCACCTTTTCTAGGTACTTGGGCGGATGGCAGAGTTCTACATTGCGCCCGACTTGGGACGACGTCCGTTTGAAAATCATCTCATCAGCTGGCGTATTGTCATTGTAATACTGGAAAATATCGTCTTTATTGACAAAGGTGATCTCCATAGGAAGGTGATTGAGGATGAGATTTGCCTGCTCGACGGAGAGATAGCCATTGCCAAAAGCCTGTTGACTATGGCGGTCCATCACTGCTTCCTTTTCCTTAGGGGTAAAGGTAATGGTAAACTGCCCTTCTGGTGTATCGATAACTTGCTGAACTTGACCCTCAGCCGTGTCTAGCTGCACGGGTTCCTCTGCGCTCTTTTCCTCAACGAAACTCTGGCGCTCTGGCACCCATTTTTCTGACGGACGGATGATGGCATAGCCATAAGCATCACTCTCCTCCGCAATCTGAAGCCAATCATCCTGAGTGAAGGACTCGAGGAGAATCATGAGAAGGATGGACTCTTCCTTGAAAATCATACTTTCAAACTCTGTCGCAAAAGCTTCAAAATCTTCTTTTACACTGCTAATCGACACTTCTGGTAGTGCCTTAGCCGTCGCTAGAGCTGTCTGAAAGAGTTCCCTAATCTGGTCATCCACTCCCCACATAACTTTGGGAGGTGAATCGTGTCCATAGCGCTCCATGATGGGGAAAAAGAGCTCTTCCTTGCGCTGGTAGTGGATATCAAATTGCCCCAAAAGCCCCATTTGACGGACCAAGCCCTTTCGCATCTCTGCCAGCATTTCCTCGTCTTCCATAGACTCATAGGTATCCAACAATCTTCGAATGCGAATCAAGGCTGCACGGAGGGCCAGATTTTCATCCTTGAAGACGCGAACTGGGTGACCTGGGTGCTCGGTATCCTCTACTTCAACGCCCTTAACAGCGTTTTTAAAAAGATTGGCATGGACATCGCAGAGTTCCATAACATCTTCAAAGGTGACACCTGAGTCTGAGTTAATCAGCTCGTGCTCCATGAGGGAAATCTCGATGGCTGACACACCTGTAAAGGTCGCATCAAAACGCTCCTGAACTGACTCAGGAGAGGCGCCATTGTGCAATTCTAACAAAATATCCCGTAGGATATGAATCCGTTCATCTGCCATTAGTCTAATCCAATCACTTCATAGCCGTTCGCTTCTAGCGTGCGGACAATCTTGTCCATAGGAGTTCCTTCGAGCTTAGAACCCTGCTTCAGCGATACTTTGCGACCGACTGTGTTGCGCATCAAGGGATTAGCAAGTGGTTTAAAACCCAGCTCCACTAGGATTTCCAAGACTTCTGGGTGCTTGTCTACCACTTCTGCAACGGGAATTGACACATCGATGATATTGTCCATGACGACCTCCATGTATGTTCTAATACTCAATGAAAATCAAAGAGCAAACTAGGAAGCTAGCCGCAGGTTGCTCAAAACAGTGTTTTGAGGTTGTGGATAGAACTGACGAAGTCAGTAACCATACCTACGGCAAGGTGAAGCTGACGTGGTTTGAAGAGATTTTCGAAGAGTATAAAATGATTTTACTGCTTATATTATACCATATGGGAAGAGATTAAAAAACTAGCAGAAGAGTTCCTGCTAGTTTCTTTCATTTCAAGTTATTCCTTATCATCTGGTTTTGCGAGCCACTGGGCTACATCCATCAACTTGTCAGCAAGCAGTACTTTCCCGAAACCTACTAGAGCATTGTCGTCTTTTTTCATGTTCTTCAGGACTTTGATGCTTTGCATCACAAAAAAGTAATTCCCGTAAGTCTTGGTCAGAATTTTAATGAATCCCATATTACTCTCCTTCGATGATTTCGACCTCTTTTCGGATAGTATCAACGTCTCTTTGATATTGCACTTCATTGTAGTTGACTAGCTTGGACAATTCCTGTTGCAATCTTTCTCCCATCGGTTTCATGGTCGCAAAGGTTAAGCCACCAGAAATGACTCCACCTAGGATAGGAATCACTTTCCCCATCCCTTTAGCTAGGCCTCCTTTTGTCAGATTGACACCAAAAATTTTCAAAACTTTTTCTAAAATTGGATACCAAAGAGTTTTTGTCAAGGCTTTCTTGTTCACTACTTTTATGACTTGCTTGGCTACTGTCACACCGCCTGATCGAAGCAGGGCACCTGCGCCATTTACTCCCAGCATCACACCGAGATACAGTAGGAGTGTGTTTTTAGCTTCCTCGCTTAACTCATTGCGCGATGCCCAGAGATCATCAAATCCGTAAATATACCCTAGTTCCTGAGCTAGCTTTAACGAAAAAGCGTAAAACTGGGCTACATCTGTCGGAATAGTAATCGCCATGACAAGGCCTCCAGGTAAACCTGCCAAAACCGAAGTTCCACTGGCTAACAGGACATTGTCCTTAATACAGGCCTTTGCCACGCGATCCAAGCTTTCCTGAGGTAACAAAGAAGTTGGCCCTTGTTCTAATAAGGTTGCAATATCCTTGCGATCTAATTCCTTGGAAAACTTTTCTACTAAAAATTTCTCTCGATCAACTTTGACTACGGGTAGTTTCACCACTTGTTGTAGTACTTGCATAGCTATATCTTGTTTAGCCATATATCTCTCCGTTTTTCATTTATATCAAGCTTTATCATATCATACTATTTGAAATTTACAAATTTTTTAAACTGCGTTTTACAAGGGCAATATATCGATGATTAGCAAACAAACTACTCCGACAAGAAAAAAGAGGGGAATCCCCTCTTTCTTATACTCAATGAAAATCAAAGAGCAAACTAGGAAGCTAGCCGCAGGCTGTACTTGAGTACGGAAAGGCGACGCTGACATGGTTTGAATTTGATTTTCGAAGAGTATTAGTTCTTATCCAGATTGCGTAGCATTGCGTCAATCTTGTTTCCATATTCGATGGACTCATCTTTGACGAAGGTTAAATCTGGGATTTTGTACAATTTCAAATTGCGACCAAGTTCACGTTTGATGGTACCAGTTGCTTTTTCAAGCCCGATTTGAGCTTTTTGGTTATCCGAAGCAAGGTTACTCAAAATGGTGTAGTAAACCTTGGCTACAGACAAGTCACCTAGCATCTGAACATCTGTGATGGTCACACCTTGGACACGCGGATCACGGACTTTCTTTTGCAAAATCTCATTGACTTCACGCTTGATTTCCATGCCCACACGATCCGTACGGAAATGATTTGCCATGATATTCCTTTCTCTACTTTGAACCAAAAGCTAGGCCAGCAGACCTAGCTATTTCTGTTAGATAGAGGAACTAGAGCCATTTGAATCTAGGAAACAAGCCTTTGATAGAACTAAAGTTCATCAAGGCGCTGTTGACAACGAGTCAAATGAGCTATCGTTTCTCTATTATCGTTTGATTTCTTCCATGACATAGGCCTCAATCACATCATCAGTCTTGATATCATTGTAGCCATCAATCATCAATCCACCTTCACGACCGTTTGTAACTTCTTTAACGTCGTCTTTGTAATGTTTCAAGCTTGCGAGTTCACCGTCATAGATAACGACACCGTCACGGATAACACGGACTTTCGAGTCACGGGTAACCTTACCGTTGATAACCATGAATCCACCGATGGTTCCCACTTTAGATACCTTGAAGGTTTCACGGATAACTGCTTCACCGATAACTTTTTCTTCAAATTCTGGGTCAAGCATCCCTTTCATAGCTTCTTCCATCTCTTCGATAACCTTGTAAATAATGCTGTGGAGACGGATTTCTACATCGTCAGCTTCCGCTTGTTGACGAGCTTGTGGTGTAGGGCGTACGTTGAAACCAACGATAAAGGCATTTGAAGCTTCGGCAAGAGTCACGTCAGATTCATTGATGGCACCGACCGCTGAGTGAACGATGGTAACTTTGACACCTTCTACGTCAATCTTTTGAAGTGAGGCAGAAAGGGCTTCAACAGAACCTTGTACGTCGGCCTTGATGATGACATTAACTGACTTGAGCTCACCAGCTTTAAGTGTATCAAAGAGGTTTTCAAGGCTGACACGTTGGGTAGCTTGGCGTTGTTTCATGAGGGCACGTTTTGCACGCTCTTCACCTGCTGCACGCGCAGATTTTTCATCTTCGTAAACGGCAAAGTGGTCACCCGCCATTGGCGCTTCGTTCAAACCTGTGATAGAAACTGGTGTTGATGGGCCTGCAACCTTGACACGACGACCAAGGTCATTGGTCATAGCACGGACACGACCGAAGGTATTTCCGACAACGATTGGGTCTTGGACATTCAAGGTACCTTGTTGCACAAGAAGGGTTGCGACCGCACCTTTCCCTTTATCCAAACGAGCTTCGATAACTGTACCGATCGCACGCACTGTTGGGTCTGCCTTGAGTTCTTGGATTTCAGCTACAAGAAGGACTGTTTCCAACAATTCTTCGATATTTTGGTTGAATTTAGCTGAGATTTCAACAAATTCAGAATCTCCACCCCAAGCTGTTGACATAACCCCATGCTCAGCCAATTCACCGATAACGCGTTCTGGGTTGGCACCTGGTTTATCAATCTTGTTGATAGCCACGATAATTGGAACGTTGGCCGCTTTTGAGTGGTTGATGGCTTCGATAGTCTGAGGCATAACCCCATCGTCGGCCGCTACGACCAAGATGGTAATATCGGTAACAGATGCACCACGCGCACGCATAGAAGTAAAGGCCGCGTGTCCTGGTGTATCAAGGAAGGTGATCTTCTTGCCATTTTCCACAATTTGGTAGGCACCGATATGCTGAGTGATACCACCTGCTTCACCTGTCGCAACACGAGAGTTACGAAGGGTATCCAAGAGGGTTGTTTTACCATGGTCAACGTGTCCCATGATGGTTACAACTGGTGGACGCTCAACCAATTCATCTTCGTTAAGATAGCCATCTTCGACAAAGAAACGTTCGATGTCGGCATTATCCACTTCAATCTTTTGTTTGGCTTCAATACCATAATCCACCATGAGGAGTTCAATGGTTTCCCCATCCAAGGATTGGTTTTGTGTAGCCATGACACCCATCATAAAGAGTTTCTTAACGATTTCAGCTGGTTCACGTTTGATACGTTTTGCGATTTCCGCAACAGTCATACCATCTGTATACTCAAATTCTGTTGGCAATTCATGGAACTTACGCTCTGTAACAGGTTTTGGAGTCTGGTTACGGTTGTTTTGCTTGTTCCCTTTTTTATTTTTCTTGTTGTTATTCCAGTTACTATTTCTTTGATTTCTCACTTGATTCTGACTACTTCGATTCTTTTGTTGTTTTCTAGGACCATCTTCTTCGTGATCATAATCGTCACGTTCTTTGTCTGGTCGAGCTTGTTTTTTACGACGTGTATCCACTGGCGCTTCTTTCGCTACAGGAGCTACTGTTACAGCTGGCTGCGTTTGTTCAGCTAGCTTAGCAGCTTCTTCAAAGATTTCCTCTGGCTCCTTGCGTTTGTTAGCTTGAGCCAAGGCTTCTTTGGCAGCTTGCGATTGTTTGAAGCGCTCCTCGCTTGAGCGTGCGTACTCTGCATTTTGCTCTGCTTTTAGGGCTGCTGCACGGGCTTTAAAGTCAACACGTGGACCACCTTGCTTGGGCTGGAAGTCTTGTTGCTGACGGCGATCATTGCCACGATTCCCTTGACCTTGTGGTTTTTTCCCTTGGTCGTTGAATCGGCGATTGTCGCGGTTCCCTTGACCAGGTTTACCACCATTACGGCCGTCATTTTTCTGACGGTTGCCGTTTTGTTGTTGGTCACGGTTGTTGCCCTTGTTTTGTTTGCGTCGCTCTGCCTGCTCTTTGGCACGCGCCTCACGCTCCGCCTTGAAGTTTCGACTCTGTGGTCTTGCGGCCACTACTTTTTCTTCCTTAGGAGCTGCAGGTGTAGCTGATTTGCTTTCTTCCTTTGCGGCAGCTGGTTTAGATGATGCAGGCTTTTCAGCTTTCTTTTCTACACTTGCTTTTGGTGCTGCAGGTTTTGCTTCTGCCTTAGGAGCAGGTGCAGGTTTAAAGCTAGCTGCGATTTGCTCAGCAGCAGCAGCTTCCACGCTCGATGAGTGGCTTTTCACATCCAAGCCCAACTCTTTTGCACGCGCTACAACTTCTTTACTTTCTTTTCCAAGTTCTTTTGCGATTTCGTACAATCTTTTCTTAGACAAATCATGTCCTCCTCTTCTATTCCATAAGAGACCTCATTTTCTTTGTAAATCCAGCATCTGTCACAGCCAAAACCTTTCTCGATTTTCCGACTGCTATGCTTAATTCCAGTGTTGAAAACACGGTTATAACTTCTACTTGATAATAGTCACTTTTATCTTGAATCTTCTTGGTCAGATTGGGACCAGCATCATTGGCTAGAAAGACTAGCTTGGCTTTCTGGTCTTGGATGGCTTTAACCACCAATTCCTCACCCGATATGATCCGGCCTGCTCGTTGAGCAAGTCCCAAGAGATTACTTATCTTTTGCTTATTCAAGTCCTAACTCTCTTCTTTTCACTTTGTGATCAACATAGGCGATCAACTCGTCATAAAAGCTTTCTTCCACTTCCATGTTAAAGCTGCGGTTAAAGACTTTCTTCTTTTTTGCCTCTAGGGCTTCTGCATTGTCTAGCTTGATATAAGCGCCACGGCCATTGGCCTTGCCTGTCGGATCGATAAAGACCTGTCCTTCTTTGTTCTTGACAATGCGGAGCAAATCACGCTTATCAATCACTTCATTGGATACAACAGACTTGCGCAAAGGGATTTTTCTTGTTTTCATCTTTCCCTCCTCTAGCAGCTTTTATTCTTCGATCAATTCATCCGCAGCTGCGTAATCAACTTGACCTGCTTCTTCCATAGCTTCAAATTCGCTGGCAGACTTGATATCGATACGGTAACCCGTCAAGTGAGCCGCCAAGCGAACGTTTTGTCCACGACGACCGATAGCAAGAGAAAGCTTGTTATCAGGTACAACGACCAAGGCACGTTTGCTGTCGTTTTCATCAAAGATAACTTGGTCAACCTCTGCCGGTGCGATAGCATTGTAGATAAACTCAGCTGGATCTGCTACCCACTCGATAACGTCGATGTTTTCTTCGACAGGAATCATGCGGTCGCTCTTGGCGTCGTAGCGAGCTGGGTGGAATTTGCTGGTGATTTTCTTGATATTGGCACCACCACGTCCAACGATTGTCCCGATAGCGTCCACGTTTGGATTGTGGCTACGAACGGCAACTTTCGTACGGTCACCAGCTTCACGAGCCACGCTCATGATTTCAACAGTTCCATCATACACTTCTGGAATTTCTTGCTCCATCAAGCGTTTGATCATTTCAGGATGACTTCGGCTAACAAAGACGTTGACACCACGAGGGTTGTCTTCAACTTTATAAACGTAAACCTCAATACGGTCGTGGGAAGCAAAGACTTCTCCAGGGATTTGGTCCTGTTTTGACAATTGGGCTTCGATGCTACCAAGGTTAACATAAATGAAACGGTTGTCAAAGCGTTCTACCGTACCAGACATGATTTCTTGTTCATGTTCTTTGTAAGTATTGTAAGTGATAGCACGTGTTTGCTTGCGCATTTTTTCCATGATGGTTTGTTTAGCAGATTGGGCTGCTACACGACCAAACTCAGCTGGTGCTTCTTCAAACTTGATTTTGTCACCAAGTTCATAGGCTGAATTAATGGCAAGAGCATCTTTCAAGCTGATTTCCAAACGGCTATCAAATACTTCATCAACAACTTCACGAACAGTATAGACAGTAAAGTCACCTGTCTTTTCATTGAAGTCGATAGCTACGCTGTCAGATTGACCATAGCGTCTGCGATAAGCGGAACGAAGCGACTCTACTACTGCGTCGATGATGTCTTCTTTTTTGATTCCCTTGTCTTCTTCCAAAATGCGGAAGGCCTCTAGCATTTCTTTACTCATGTTCTTTTTACTTTTGAATCCTCAAAAGCTATCCTTTCTTTTCTATAGTTTTACTGCTAAACGTGCTTTTGATACTAAGTTATATGGAATTTGGACTGTTTTCTTGCGCGTTTTATCCATATATTCCATTGTCAACTCATCCTCTTCAAAGGATACCAAAGTTCCTTCAAAGACTTTTTGCTTATCGATGGCTTGGTAGAGCCCGACATGAATGTATTTCCCAACCGCTCCAGCGACAGCATCCTTGGTTTTCAAAGGACGTTCCAAGCCTGGACTGGTGATTTCTAGGAAATATTGTTCTGGGAAGGGATCAGGCTTGATGGTATCTAGGACAGGACTGATGATTTCTGTCAAGTCTGCCGTGTCGTTCAAGGTAATTCCTTCAGGTTTATCTACAAAAATACTGAGAATCATGTCACTGCCAATCTTTCCATACTCGATATCCACGAGTTCGAAAGGCGCTTGGATGACAGGTTCTACAACTTCTCTGACTAATTCTACGATTGTTGCGATTGCGTCCACCTCCTCATAAGCAAGAGGCGAAGATATTTCCCCGCCTCTCTTTCTCATATTCTTACTATCAGTATAGCACGTTTGTCAATTTATGTAAAGCATTAGCACTCAAACAGCTGGTTTTCAAGCTATTTCTTAAAATTCTGCTTCAACTCGGTAGATCACTTGACCTTTGCTGGAGAATTTTTGCTCATATTCCGTCATGACATTGCCTTCAAAATCACTGGCATGCAAGTCTAGCCAAACACCATTGATTTTCATCCCATACTGAGAAAAGCTTACCAAGCTGTACTCAAACAAGCCACGATTGTCTGTCTTGAAATGGATTTCCCCATTCTCAGGCAAGATGCGCTTGAAGGTATCCAAGAAACTCTTGTAAGTCAAACGACGTTTTTCATGGCGTTTTTTAGGCCAGGGATCTGAAAAGTTTAGGTAGAGGCGATCAATCTCACCGTCTTCAAAGTAGTCAGTCAAATCTGAACCATCTACCCACAGCAACTTGATGTTGGGCACTCCAACTTCTAATACCTTATCCAAGGCATAACTCAATACCGACTTTTGGATATCAATCCCGATGTAGTTGATGTCAGGATTTTGCTTGGCCATTCCTGATACGAAGGCCCCTTTCCCACTTCCAACTTCAACATGAATAGGATGATCATTTCCAAACAAGTCTCGCCATTGCCCTTTTGCTTCCAAGGGATTGAGGACTACATACTGGGGATTGGCCTCTAGTAATTCTGTCGCCCCTTTACGATTTCTAACTCTCATCTCTTCTTTCCATACTTATCACGGAAGACACGCAAGGCATAAATCTCCCGGTTTACATTGTCTAAATCTTGATTTTCACAGTATTTGGCAATCTGGTTCAAATAAGAATACTGACCATACCAATACAATTTATCTAACACTGTCTGATTGTACTTATAGCCGTAGTCTCTCAACCATTGGCGCCACTGATGATCCGGAATGTAGTGGCATAGCAAATGCGCCACATCAAACATACGATCCGTCAGACGAACCGAATCCCAATCCACTAGATAAACGAGTCCACTCTCTGTCTCAATCCAATTACTATGACGAAGATCCCCATGCACAATCGTTGCATGGTCTTCTCTAAAACCTGGAACCGTCTTACCTAGCTCCGCAATCACACTGTTCAAATAGTGGTTCTGCTTCAAGATTTCTGGAACTCCTTGCTGCCAAGAACGTAGCAAATCAACTGGTGTTTCCATGGTATATCCCAAACGGCTCAACTGCTTCATCAAGGGACGCGAGCGGTGAAGACGGTTCAAGATATTGATAATCTGCTTGCGATTCATATCGTAAGGGGTCAAGATTTTGCCCGTCAGCCATTCCTGAGCACACATATCACGGCCATCTGGCAAACGACGAGTCCATAGTAATTGAGGAGCGATTTGTTCTCTGGCTAGGCCAGGTAGGATTGGAGAGGTGTTCATTTTTACAAAGACGCGCTTCCCATCAGGGTAGCTTCCCATATAAGCTTTGCCGCTCTTCCCAGGGATAGGGGTCAGCGTTAGCTCATTATCACCCAAGTCCATTTCTTTCCTCCGTATAAAGTTTCCTTACTATTCTACTAGTTTTTGGTCTATTCGTCAACCGCTTCACACCCGATTCCCAAAGAAAAGCATCTCAATTGATTCAGGCTATCATTATAGCTTAAAGAAGGCAAGCACCGTCTTTCTGCTTACCTTTTCATGATTTTTAGAAATAAGTTAAAAGTGGCAAACTGTTGTAAGACATGTGGACTAGAGTAGAAACCCACAAATTTTGGCTCTTTTTGTAAGCAAAGCCCAGCAACAAGCTCCCAAGTAGATAATAGAAAAACGAAGGCACATCATAAGGTTCATGCATGAAAGAAAAGAGAGAGGAAGTCAGTACAAGCCCTAACCAAGAATTTTCAAATATAGCCCCCTGAAGAAGTCCTCTGAACATGAGTTCCTCCTGGATTGGTCCCAAAACTATAACACTTACAATAAAGGAAAGCGGAAGCCCTTTACTCGTTTCCTCAAGGTGTTGAGCCGAGGCACCAGATGCAACTGAGAAAAAAGCATAATAGCCTATATTTACCAGCACCGTGAGAAGAAAGATTCCAATGAACAGCAAGAGTTGTTTCTTACTTAAAATCCCAAAAGAAATCATATCAAACCATCTCGCATAGCCAAAACTAAGGAAAAGCAAGAGACTCTTTATAATAATGAATGTGTACTGGTGTTGAAAATAATCCCCTTGATTAATGGAATAACCCGCTGCACCAACGATTGCAAATACTAAAAATCCAAAAAACAAGGCATGACACTTATTGAAAATGGCCATAAAGCTATCCTCCTCAACAAACAAACTTTCCTACAAGTCATCCTTTAGCTCTAGTCTTTCCAAAACAAACCATTTTAGTAACCAAAATCCGATAACATAACCAGCTCCTAAGAATATAGCCATAAAAGCTAACATGGGATTCAGGGAAGAAAAGACCGCCGCAGATACAAAGGTTAACACAAAAACATTAAAGGCAATGGTATCAGAAGCCAAGACTAGAATA
Organism: Streptococcus oralis; assembly: GCF_023110055.1. GTDB lineage: Bacteria > Bacillota > Bacilli > Lactobacillales > Streptococcaceae > Streptococcus > Streptococcus oralis_BY. The sequence goes on from NZ_JALDVG010000002.1 coordinate 36,685, forward strand.
TAAGGTGTCAACCAGTCTAAAGTTTTTGAATCTAGAAAAAATAAGTGTTTATACATGATGAACTCCTCTATGGCTGAAAAGTAAACCTTTTGGTTTTTTCACCCCAAGACCCTATGTAGAAAAGTGAGCAAAAATGGTAATGTCGCTACGATATTATTGATAACATGCACCGCATAGGATGGATAAATGCTCTTGGTATAGCGGGTCAAACCAGCAAAGATGATTCCAACTGTTGCAAAGACGAAGATATCTAACAGACTAGGTAGGCTTGAAAAATGAGGGAGAGCAAATAAAATAGAAGGAAGAAGCAAATCAAGACCAAATCGCGAATGCTTAAAGAAAGCGTGTTGCAGTAATCCTCTATAGATTAACTCTTCCATCAGTGGAACCAGAAAGAACAGGGCTATATAAATACCTAGCTCTGCAAAGTTAGTCCCACTATAACCAATCAATACAGCCCAACCTTCCGCAGTTGACTGAACATGTTTAGCTGTCTGAACGTTAAAAGAGATCTGGAACACTACCACTAATACTGTCAAAATCGAATACCAAAACCATTTTTTTCTTGGAATGCGAAAGAGATAACCATGGCCTGTCTTAACAAGAACCACAATCATGACTCCAATAAAAAGTAAACTCAAGATATTTTGAATCCAGAATAAATTGCCTATCTGAGAAGAAAATTGCCAATAGTTTTGGACGATAAGCGTCAGCTGAGAAAGACCAAATACGAAAAATAGGTAGGATAAAATTGCACTTGTTTTGAATAGAAGCTGATACTTTTTCATAGAAATTCTTCCTCATTTCTTATATTTCAGCCTATATTCCACATAAATGAAAACCTGCTCCTATATAACCAAGGTCACGATAACCACGCGGGCAGTACCCACTTACTGGGAAAGGACCTGAATTTTTTAATATAGAAGGGTAAGAACCAAATGGACTGTCCTGATAAGCATACCCTCTATAAATACCAGATACATCCCCACCCTCTATATGATCAAGCATCTCAGTATCCATAATTTCAAATTGTGACAACACTTTTGTATCCATGACAAATACTCCTTTTTTATTTTTAATTTTTGTCTTGTTACAACTTTGACAAGTTTAGTATATCATCGTTTATTAATTTTTTTCATCCAAATCTTGAATTGTCATCGAAACATCTTGAATTACTCAAAGAGCACAATCTTCCCAATCAACTAATAAGAAGAGACTGGGACAAAAAGATTTTGATTTTAGGAATTCTATATTATAAATTTTTAAAATCGATAGATTAGACAAAAAAGCGAACAAGACAGAATTCTGAGTGTTAGATAACTGATTTTGTTCGCTTTTTATATTTAAGATTAGACTTTTGTCCCAGTCTCTTCTTAGAATCGATAATTATTTTTACTCCACTATTTTTAGCTAAATATCCTGTGTAAAAAAGTCAGCAAAAATGGTGATGTCGCGACAATATTATTGATAACATGCACCGCATAAGATGGATAAATGCTCTTGGTATAGCGGGTCAAACCGGCAAGGATGATTCCAAATGTTGCAAAGACGGAAATATCTAACAAACTAGGTAGGCTTGAAAAATGAGGAAGTGCAAATAAAATGGAAGGAAGGAGCAAATCAAGGCCAAATCGCGAATGTTTAAAAAAGGCGTGTTGAAGTAATCCTCTATAGATTAACTCTTCCATCAGTATACCTATTTGTGCTTTAGAGTGTGAAGCCACTTTATCCTCTAAACGTGTCTTACTATAACATTCCTGTTCTTTAAGCCACGATTTCGCTATGCCTTCTTCTCCCCGCTACCTCACGATAGTCAGGCTTGAGAATCGCTATTGAATTCACCGGTAGCGGGTGCACACGGAGGACTTACACATCAAATACACGACATGCCCATCGTACTCAAAAAAGAAAGGACGAAATTCGTCTTTTCTCGATCTTAGCTTTTCTTCAACTCACTACAGTTGACAATGAGCCAAAGGATAGTTAATAACCTATTGAAGTGTCAAATGTTGCTAACTCCATTTATCTTCAAATTTAAATAGACACATTATCGGAGTTATCAGTAAGAAAAAATCTAACCAGTTCAGATAATTCATAATATAGGATATAATACCAGCCATAACGAAAAGATACAAAGCTGTACGATATCCTCTCTTTGGGTTTTTATCAGCCTTGGTGTTAAAAATAATGTACACACAACAAATTGCAATGAGTATAAGCTGAATCATAGTTTCATTTAACATATCAACACCCATTCCTTTTTAAAACTATTTTGGTGGTCTCAATCCATAAGCTAAAATGCCACCTACTGTAGCGCCCCCTGTTGCGCAAATCAAGTAAGCTCGAGGGTCTCCAGCAATACAAGATTGTCCTGCCTGAAATGCACCCGACAAGGCTCCTACAACTACATCTCCTCCCAATCTACCTCCAGAAATATTACTTAATTCTTGATTATCTACTATTTTGTAATTAAACATAATTTCTATTCCCTTCTATGGCCAAATATTATCAGCAATTGCAGTAAAAGTACCACCAAGTTTAGCTCCAGCCCAAGCACAGCCAGCAGTCATAGCCCATGCGGAACCACTAGTAAGGAGCCCTCCTACCGTACACATAGCAACTCCGATACCTGCTCCATAGACAGTTCCTTTTCCTACTGTTCCTCAATCAGTTCCTCCCTCAATGCTAGCCAGCATTTCAGTATCCACAATCTTAAATTGTTCCATCATTTTTGTATTCATATCGTATATAACTTTTCAGTTACGGAACAAGTTTAATATAAAAATTATCAAAAAAACATAGGCAATGAAGAGAAAAAATAATTTATCATAGATTAGAAATAATATGACAAAACAATTCAATGATGTTAATTCAATAGTCTTTTGTTTTTTATCAGAGGTACTTATAGATAGATAAATAAGATATGTTTGGAAAGCGAAGAGAATTATATAGAATACAGCCTTCATAAAATATATCTTCCATTTTTATGATGTAGCACTATAGGCTAAATATCCACAAATCAATGCTCCTCCAATTCCTCCTATTGCAGCGCCCCATGGTCCTAGAAACTTCCCATATTTCACTCCACCCGCTGCACAACCTAAAGCAGCAACTACAGCCGCTCCTCCGGAATTACCTCCATAAATCTCACTTAACATTGTTTCATCTACATTATAATAAGTATTCATACAAATCTCCTTTTATCAAAATCCACCCGTTGCACCTGTTACTCCTGCCCAAAGAGCCACACCAAATTTAGCTCCTATGTATCCACATGCTCCCATAAATGGCGCTCCAACACCACTCGCAGCACAAATGGCTGTTCCTAAGCCCCAGCCACCAAAAGCTGCACCACCACCTTCTAAGACATTAGTTTGCCAATTATTCTTGCCTCCTTCAATACTGGATAACATAGTTATATCCATTTCATGAAATTGTCCTATCATTTTTGTATCCATAACGAATACCTCCATTTTAATCTTAATTTTAATTTTTGTCTTGTTGCAACTTTGACAAGTTTAGTATATCACTGTATATTATATTTTTTCATCCAAATCTTGAATTGCCATCGAAACGTCTTGAATTGTTAAAAAATTTAAAAAGCAAGCATTAAAAACATGCTTGCCCTTTCACTCTTGTCTATAGGCAAATTCTAGCCATATGTTATTACAAACAAATAATATCATTGCACCTGTTTACCATCTATTTTTATTTATGAATTTTTTGTTTCACTTTAATCATTATAGAAGTCATAAGAAACGCGACAGCTAGCCGAATCAGTTGGTAACTTTCTTCCTCTCCTGTTTTCGGTAATAATTTTTCATTCGAAGTAATAGATTGGCTTCCCTTAACATCGGTTAAAGGAGTTTTATTTTCTTGAGCAGCATCAAAAATAGGTTTGAGAGTTTCCAATTGATTCTTATTGTCTAACATTGCTAAATCGCCAGATTGAGTAGTTTTAGCTTTGGAAGTTGAGTTTATACTCTCCACTTTCCCGCTATTTTCACTATTAGAATTGGGATTATCATTGGATATTTTCATTTCGGTTCTTTTTTCATCACTCATACCTTTGCTTTCACTTACAACTTTATCACTAGTACTCATGCTGTCATTTCTGGTTTTCTCATCATGCACATTTTCAGTTACTGTTTCCTCGGACGATGCTATTGTTTCCGTTTGCTTAGGTGAGTTTCTCGAGTACATATAATCATAAACCTGTTGTGCAGTCGCTCCGCCACCAACCCATCCAGATATCGGATGTCCATTTCTTAAATACAAAATTGTTGGTGTTCCTGGAATACCGACTTTTTTAAATAGAAACTCTCTCGCTTCCCCGTCAAAATCTTTACCATCCAAATCATAATACTCTAACTTCTTTTCAATCAGGTTATTAAATTCTTTCAATTCAGGAGAAAATTGACGACAATGAGAGCATGTTTTTCTACCAAAATATATAGTATGTTCCAATTGGTCCCCGGTAAAAGATTGACGAACGGCTTCAATATCTATCTTTTTAAATTCCGCAACATTCTGCTCATACTCTTCTGGGGTTACAATAGAAGGTTTATTCTCCACCTTTTCCTTAGTCGATGGCAAATCTGGTGCCACAAGAGAACTATCATTCGCCTGGATAGATGAAGTAGTCTGTTCTTCTGCATATACAGCACCTGTAGTAATAGATGCAAATACAAGTGGTACAAGTAATAGCGATTTTATCTTTTGTTTCTTCATAAGAATACTCCTTTACATTTGTTGTCTTTATCTTACCTTATTTAAGATTACAAATTCATATAAATCTTAAATGGTCATCAAAACATCTTGAATTGCAAAAACTTCATTAAAAAGGTAAGCATTTCGAAAACACTTACCCTTTTATACTTCATTAACCTCTACTTTTTATAATACTTCAACCCCCAAACGAAAGGAAGATGTTCCGTTTTTTAGCAAGAAAAGTTTTCATTTCTTTGCTCCTTTCTTTTTAGTTAAAGCAAAATAGATCATAACTGCAATCACATAAGCTATGGTATAAAATAGCTGATACCAAATACTTTCCCTAAGCGGATAAAGAAAGAGGGACATGATTAGATACAAGATGAAAATGATAAGTATTTTTTTCTTCATAAGATTTCCTCCTAAATGTGTGATTTATCTTAGTTGAGCAAGAACCTTTACACTGCTAGTATAGCACTCATTTTGACCTTGGATTACTCAAATCATGAATGGTCATCGAAACATCTTGAATTGCAAAAACTTCATTATAAAAGGGGTAAGTATTTCAAAAAAACTGACCCCTTTATACTTCATTAAGCTCTACTTTTTATAATACTTCAACCCCCAAACGAGCAGAAGCGTGATAATAAAGCATAGAATAGCTCCAATATAGGCGATTAGTTGTTGATAGGATTCTACTGCTGTGATACCTCTATACAAACAGATAATAGTCATAAAACATGTCAATCCTACGAACATTAGTTGATTGGCTCTAGGACTTATCAAACCATCATCTTCAAATTTTTTCACTCTCATTTACCTAGTGAGATAAACAACAGCCAAAATAGAAGTCAAGTTGATAACCACTAAAATAAATTGGTAGACTAAGGAAAAATTTAAAAATTGACGAGAGAGAAATAGATAAGTAGAGATTAGCAAAGGCAACTGACCTAGAAACAATCTCGTTAGAAATACGTTGCGTTTTTTAGCAAATATTTTTTCCATACCTAAACTCCATTACAATTAAATGATATCTAATCATTTTCTAAAATTTGATAACTTTTGTGAAATGTTTTAGCAGAAACAACTCTATGATTGGTGATATCTAGATAATCACCTGGGTAACCAAGAACATATATACCATAACCAGCGAATCCTCCTCCAACTGTTCCAACCAGACCAAACTTGATATTAGTTGTGAGAGAAGTATTAAGAGCCGCCATAAGAATGCGCACATGATTATCCAACCAAACCATATAATTTTTTTGAAAAGCTTCCTCTACCCAACTTGGTTTAGGAGTTGCTTGACCAATTTCCCAAACATCAACAATTTGATTCCCATATTTTGCCTTCATAGCTTCAATCCTTTTTAAATACCATTACATGAGTTTGGAGTTCCCCCTATACCATAAGGACTACATGGTTTCGAAGGATGTCTAATAGGCCACTTACCATTTAATTGATCCAAAGTTGGAGACGGTGCTAGTCCACCCAATAAACCAGAAAGCATATCTCCCCAACCTCCGAAACCTCCTTCAACTTTCGCAAGCATATCAGTATCCATAATCTCAAATTGTTCCATCATTTTTGTATTCATGACAAATACTCCTTTTTTTATTTTTAATTTTTTGTCCTGTTGCAACTTTGACAAGTTTAGTATATCATTGTTTGTTAAAGTTTTTCATCCAAATCTTGAATTGTCATCGAAACGTCTTGAATTAGCTTTTTATTTCAAAATACACCTATAGATTTTTAAAGAAAGATAGTTTCTAATCACTTTTTTACCATTCAGGAAGTTTCAATGACAATTCAAGATTTTATAAAATATGAACTTAGTATCATGGTATAATAAATTCATATTTTATATGAAAGGATTTGCCAATGACTTCTTATAAACATACATTTGTTCCTCAAATAGATGCTAGAGACTGTGGTGTCGCTGCCTTAGCCTCGATTGCTAAATTCTATGGTTCAGATTTTTCTCTAGCTCACTTGAGAGAACTTGCAAAGACCAACAAAGAAGGGACGACTGCTCTTGGCATTGTAAAAGCCGCAAATGAAATGGGATTTGAAACAAGGCCTGTTCAAGCAGATAAAACGCTCTTTGACATGAGTGATGTCCCCTATCCATTTATCGTTCACGTTAACAAAGAAGGGAAACTCCAACATTACTATGTTGTCTATCAAACAAAGAAAGACTATCTGATTATTGGTGATCCTGACCCTTCTGTAAAAATCACAAAAATGTCAAAAGAACGCTTTTTCTCTGAATGGACTGGAGTAGCTATTTTTCTAGCTCCCAAACCCAGCTATCAACCCCATAAAGATAAAAAGAATGGTCTACTGAGCTTCCTCCCTCTGATTTTCAAACAAAAATCTCTCATTGCTTACATTGTTCTCTCAAGCTTATTAGTCACTATTATCAATATCGGTGGTTCTTATTATCTCCAAGGAATCTTAGATGAATACATCCCAAATCAGATGAAATCAACTTTAGGAATTATCTCAATTGGTCTAATTATCACCTATATCCTCCAACAAGCCATGAGCTTCTCCAGAGATTATCTCCTAACTGTTCTGAGTCAGAGATTAAGTATTGATGTGATTTTATCCTATATTCGCCATATTTTTGAACTTCCTATGTCTTTCTTTGCGACACGTCGTACAGGAGAAATCATTTCACGGTTCACAGATGCTAACTCTATTATAGATGCCTTGGCTTCTACCATTCTTTCTCTTTTTCTGGATGTTTCTATTCTGATTCTTGTAGGGGGCGTCTTACTGGCACAAAACCCTAATCTCTTCCTTCTTTCTCTTATTTCCATTCCTATATACATGTTCATCATCTTTTCTTTTATGAAGCCTTTCGAAAAAATGAACCATGATGTCATGCAAAGTAATTCTATGGTTAGCTCTGCTATTATCGAAGATATCAACGGGATTGAAACTATAAAGTCGCTCACGAGTGAAGAAAATCGCTATCAAAATATAGACAGCGAATTTGTAGATTATTTGGAAAAATCCTTTAAACTTACTAAATATTCTATTTTACAAACTAATTTAAAGCAAGGAACAAAGTTAGTTCTTAATATCTTTATCCTATGGTTTGGTGCTCAATTAGTCATGTCGAGTAAAATTTCTATCGGTCAGCTGATTACCTTTAATACACTTCTTTCTTACTTTACAACTCCTATGGAAAATATTATCAACCTCCAAACCAAACTCCAATCTGCGAAGGTTGCTAATAACCGCTTGAACGAGGTCTATTTAGTCGAATCTGAATTTCAAGTTCAAGAAAACTCTGTTCATTCACATTTTTTGATGGGCGATATTGAATTTGATGACCTTTCTTATAAGTATGGTTTTGGGCGAGATACCTTAACGGATATTAATCTAACGATTAAACAAGGAGATAAGGTCAGCCTGGTTGGAGTTAGTGGTTCTGGTAAAACAACTTTAGCCAAAATGATTGTCAATTTCTTTGAACCTTACAAAGGACATATTTCCATCAATCATCAGGATATTAAAAATATTGATAAAAAAGTCTTGCGCCGTCATATTAATTACCTGCCCCAACAAGCCTATATCTTTAATGGCTCTATCTTGGAAAACTTAACCTTGGGTGGTAATAATATGATTAGCCAAGAAGATATTCTAAAAGCTTGCGAATTAGCTGAAATCCGTCAAGATATTGAAAGAATGCCTATGGGCTATCAAACTCAACTTTCTGATGGAGCAGGTCTGTCAGGAGGACAGAAGCAACGAATCGCCCTCGCTCGTGCTCTTTTAACTAAATCTCCTGTTTTAATACTAGATGAAGCTACTAGTGCTCTCGATGTTTTGACTGAGAAAAAGGTTATAGATAATCTTATGTCCCTAACTGATAAAACCATTCTCTTTGTAGCCCATCGTCTAAGTATAGCCGAACGGACTAACCGTGTCATTGTTCTTGACCAAGGGAAAATCATTGAAGTTGGTAGTCATCAAGAGTTAATACAGGCGCAAGGCTTCTACCATCATCTATTCAACAAATAAGGAGAATGTTATGAATCCTAATCTTTTTAGAAGCGTCGAGTTTTATCAGAGACGTTACCATAATTATGCGACAGTATTGATCATACCACTTTCATTACTGTTTACTTTCATCGTGATTTTCTCCCTTGTTGCTACAAAAGAGATTACTGTTACATCGCAAGGAGAAGTCACTCCTACAAGTGTCATTGCATCCATTCAGTCAACCAGTGATAATACTATCTTAGCTAATCATTTAGTGGCAAATCAAGTAGTTGAAAAAGGTGACTTACTCATCAAATACTCTGAAACAATGGAAGAAAGTCAGAAAACTGCCTTAGAAACTCAGTTACAAAGACTTGAGAAGCAAAAAGAAGGACTTGGAATTTTGAAACAAAGCTTAGAAAAAAATACCGATCTTTTTTCTGGTGAGGATGAGTTTGGCTACTATAATACCTTTATGAATTTTACTAAACAAGCTCATGATATTGAGCTGGGTATCTCAAAGACTAACACTGAAGTTTCAAATCAAGCCAATCTTGCTAATAGCAGTTCATCAGCTATCGAACAAGAAATTACAAAAATTCAACAACAAATTGGAGAATATGAAGAGCTGAGAGATGCTATCATAAACAAAAGAGCACGCTTACCGACTGGCAATCCACACCAGTCAATTTTGAATCGTTATCTTGTAGCCTCACAAGGACAAACACAGGGAACTGCAGAGGAGCCATTTTTATCTCAAATCAATCAAAGTATTGCAAATCTTGAATCATCTATCGCAAGCCTCAAAATTCAGCAAGCTGGTATCGGAAGTGTAGCAACTTATGATAATAGTTTAGAAACCAAAATTGAAGTACTCCGCACTCAATTTTTACAGACTGCTTCTCAGCAACAACTAACCGTGGAAAATCAATTAACAGAATTAAAAGTACAACTAGATCAAGCGACACAGCGCTTAGAAAATAATACCTTAACCGCTCCAAGTAAAGGTATCATTCATCTGAACAGCGAATTTGAAGGTAAAAATAGAATTCCGACTGGTACAGAAATTGCTCAAATATTCCCTGTCATCACAGATACAAGAGAAGTACTAATCACTTACTACGTATCATCTGACTATCTCCCCTTACTAGATAAAGGACAAACTGTAAGATTAAAACTTGAGAAGATTGGAAATCACGGTATTACCATCATTGGCCAACTTCAGAGCATTGATCAAACTCCTACCAGAACAGAACAAGGAAATCTCTTTAAACTAACCGCTCTTGCAAAACTATCTAATGAGGACAGTAAACTCATCCAATACGGCTTACAAGGTCGCGTCACTAGTGTAACTGCAAAGAAAACATATTTTGATTATTTCAAAGATAAAATTTTAACACATTCTGATTAATTTTCAGATAACACTCTATAACTATTTATTATCTTATAAAACAGGAGAATCGTAACATGGATAAGAATCAAAACCTAACTTCATTTCAAGAACTAACAACTACTGAACTCAACCAGATTACAGGTGGAGGATGGTGGGAAAATTTCTTATATAGCGTTAATAGATATTCTCATAACATCACACAAGGACTTCATCAGCCAATACAACTATAAAAAAATAAGATCGAGATACAAGAACTCTCGGTCTTATTTTCATCATTCTGTATGCATCATAGTAAGTATCTGACGAAAGACTTGATTTTGACAGATAGTATTGAGACTAGCATTGGGATAACTTTCCACTATCTTCATAACGGTATAAAGACCAACTCCTCTCTCCTCCCCTTTAGAACTAACTCCAAAAGAGAAGATTTCAGAAACATCTATGCCCTCTTCTTTGATGGAGTTTTCAATGATAAAGTTTTCCTTCGCTCCACTTTTTAAAAAGGCGATTGAGACATAAGGTTGACTAGCCTCTGCACTAGCTTCAATAGCATTGTCACAAAGGATAGACACAATGGTTAGAAAATCAAGTAGGCTCATCCCCTCAACTTGAATCTCCTCAGGAACCTCGACATTAAAGACAATATCCTTTTCTCTGGCTTTTATAAATTTTCCTGCGAGGAGACTTTTGAGGGCACGGTCCCGAATATTCACCAATCGGCCCAGGTCATATTTGTTGTCCTGCAATTTTTCACTAGAATCCTTCAAGACGGAGTCGTAGATCTCTTTTATCTGCTCCATATCCTCCTCTTCAATGCCTAGGCTTAAGCTGGTCAAGAGGTTGGCATAATCATGACGAAAGCTCCGAACTTCCTTATAAAGCTCCTCTATATGCCGACTATAGCGTTCCATATCTCTATAGCGCAGGGCCTGCTCTTGGTTCAGTTTCTCCTGAAGTTTTTCCTTCAAATAGGTATCCAGCTTCTTGATAACCCCCATAAAAAAGAGCATGTAAAACACTAGGATCAGATGGCGAACAGTCTTTGATTGAATGCTTTGTTCATATTCAAAGAAAGACAGAGTTTCCATAACTAGATAGTAGGTTCCCATTATCCAGTTAATTTTAGTCAGGGACTTTTGAAAACCTTTATCTAGAATCTCCCTTCTCAAACTAGTAAAATCATAGTCCAACCATTTCAAAAAGACTAGAGAAATGAAGAAATTGAAAATTATTATACATAACCCAGTAAGTGAGTAGCCATCATATACTTGCCCTTGTCCCAAAAATGGAAGCACAAAATAGGAGACTCCTCTATAAAAGAGATTCACCAATATCATTGGAAAGAGACCATAAAAGAAAAGAAGTTTTTTAGGAAGCCCTCTTAACAATAAGAAAGATAACCCTATGCCAAACAAAGGTTCTATAAAATATGACAAATATTCACTCACAGCTAAAAATTTAAAAGTCGCAAAAATGGCCCCTAGGAGAAATTTCAGAAGAAAGGCCTTAAAAATCCTCTCGAAAGTGAGACCAATTCCATCTACCTTAAAGAAAATGACAATTTCTAGCCCATTAGTAATAAGTGTATACAATAATATCCAAGTAATATTCATAAATTCTCCTAGCTCAATGCAAATTATTGATAGCCTCAGACACTTCCCTAACCTTATAACGCGCGATTAGACAACTTCCACCATTGGCAAAGAAAAGCAGTTTTTCTTTCTTATCCAAATGCACTACATTGGCTGGATTGATGAGAAAAGAACGATGACACTGCAAGAGACGAGGCTCCTGCTTGAGAACCTCCTCTAGACTCGCCGTAAATTCCAGCCTATCCGTCTTGGTATAGAGAATAACACGATGGGGTCTTGGGGACGTTTCGAGATAGTAAACCTCTTTAAAAGGATACTGGAATTGAGCAAATTTTGATTTAAAGTAAAAGCAATCTTCCGCCAGGCTTTTGCTGTCTTGACTATCGGCATAGAGAAGAGCTGTCTCGATACGAGACTCAAACTCCTCTGCCGACAAGGCCTTATCAATGTAGTCCAAAGCTGATACCTGGTAGCGAAAGGACAGGGGCATAAACTCCGAGTGAGTCGTCACAAAGACAATCAGGGCATAAGGATCTCGATCCCGAATCTTTCTTGCCACTTCTAGGCCTTTCATCTCCTCATTTCGAATCTCAATGTCCAAAAAGAAAAGCTGATGTGCTCCCTTCTCATGCACCTCTGCTAGCAGTTGGTCTGGCTTGCCAAAAACTTCAAAAGAACTCGGAGTGATATGATGTTCCTTCAAGAGTTTCTCAATCACCGTTTCAATCCTAGCTTGTTGGGAAAAATCATCTTCTAAAACAAATATTCTCATCTTCTTACTCTCCTTCTTTCAACCATTTTTGGCGAATGTCTCTATAGCGACGTCTGGCACACTGAACAGCATATCGACCTTCTTCTCCAAGAAAAAGAGTCTTTGATTGGATATCCATGGATTTTAGCCGTTCAAGGTTAACCAGACAATTTCGATGACATCTCGTCAAGGTTTCCCCATATTGTTTCTCAAGATTGCTTAAATTTTGAAATAGATCAAAGCTAGCGTTTTCTGTAACAATCTGTACGGTATGGGCTTTGTTTGGATGCGTTTGGATATAGTAGATATCCTCTATGTTTAATTTGAAAATTTCTTTCTCTTTTTGGATGATAATGTAGTTCATGGATAAAACCTCCTAAAAAGAGGATAGCATAAATCTAGAAACTATTTTTCACCAAATCCTAAACGGTTCTCAAAAATTCCTAAAGTGTCGAAGTATCTAAAAAATAACTATGATAATCTTACAATTATTTTATCATAAAATCCTGCAATAACCATTCAGGAAATTTCAATGATAATTAAAGATTTGAAAGTAGAAAAAGAGTTAAAAGTGATAGACTATGATTATAGAAAGACAATCACTTGAAACAACTTTAAAACCAGCACAAAGGAGGCATTCTCATGACAGATACAGACCCAATCAAAATAGCTCAGACTTTGATTACTGACTTAAACAAAGCCTACCAAGTCTGCAAACAGGCAACAGCTGACGATATCCGCTTTCAGGAGCAGCTGGACAATATCCTTGACTTTCTAGCGAAGGCTGAAACAGTGGATAATCGATTCTTGATTGAGCTGGAAAAATTTTACCAGACTTCCAGTCTTCTCCTGGGTCTCAGCGCTCTCAATCCAGATGCTCCCACTCGCGCCGCTTGGCGGGCCTATGACCGTTTCCACTTTGACCAAGTCAAAACCAAACTAAGTCTCTACGGACCAACTATTATCTTGTAGAAAATAAAAGAAGCTGAGACAGAACTCAACTTCTTTTTTAGTGTCCTATAAGTAAGATTAATCCTGCATCTGACGTTTTACCTGATAAGGCAAATACAAGACTTGTAAAACCAGTCCAGCTCCAAGCAGGGCTAGAAGGGCTAGTTTTTCTTGGAGGGTAATCAAACCAACTATCAGTTGAACTAATAAAACAAAACATGTCAATCCTCGGATAACTTCCTGTAGTCCTTTCTCTTTTTCACCCTTTTCTAAAGGAAAAAGCTGGGTCAAGTACTGGTAGTCAAAAGCACGATAGAGAGCCAACAACTGGAAGAGCATAAGGTAATTAAACAGGACAACTACTGCTGTCGCAATCCAAGACTGTTCGATAAAAATCACAGCTAACAAGGATAGGAGTAAGAGGCGGAGACTGAGGGCAAAGAGGTCTCCATTTCGCAGATAAGAGCGAAGATAGAGGTTTTGCCAGATCTTCCCTGGCACCTTTTGAACAGTCTTTAGGATGAAATCCAGATAAGCGCGACGCTTGACACTGTTTGAAACGCCCTTGACCTGAGTAAAGAGAGCAAAGAAACGAAGCAAGACTTGCTTGCGCTTGCTTTCTTGGGCAATGACATAGTCCCAGTCCAGTCCAGTTTCAGTGAAAAATTTACTAGCTTTGTGCCGAAAGAGGAGGTATTTCCCAGCTCCTAATAAAAGCACATAGACAAGAAAGACTGGCAAGCCATAGCCCATGGCTAAAAACAAGGGTGCAAACAAGAGTAAAAAGAGGGTTTGAACAATTGTCCAGAAAACCAATGAACGCGACGTCTGCCCTTTGAGGTACAACTTGACCTCCTCTTCACTGACTAAGAGAAAGAGTTTATCCGGTCCTTCCATGTAGGTCGCGATTCCTCCCCAAGCTAAAAGCAAGGCAGAGACAATCCCCAAAAACAAGAGGATAGGCCAATGATTTTCAGGAAAATCTTGCAGGAGTTGACTGTACTGGTAAGCTAGAAAACCGATGAGAACTAGCAGGAACAAGACAAAATGGTCATTTAGAACATAACGCAGATAACCAAGACACTCCTTACGAAAAGCCTGCTTTCTCTTTAAAAACAAGTCTTTCATAGCTCCTCCTCTTTGGTCAGAGCCAAGTAAATATCATTCAAACTCGCTTCAGGCATGGCAAAAGCATCCCGCAGTTGCTGGAGGTTCCCCTGAGCCCGCACCTCCCCCTTGTGGAGAATGACAAAGGCATCACACATCTTTTCCGCTGAGTCTAGCACGTGGGTACTCATGAGAATGGACTTGCCTTTTTGCTTTTCCACTTCCAAAAGCTGGATCAAGTCAGAAATGGCCAAAGGATCGAGCCCAAGGAAAGGCTCATCAACGATGAAAAGACTCGGATCTACGACAAAGGCACAGATAATCATGACCTTCTGCTTCATCCCTTTGGAAAAATGCACTGGGAACCAGTCTAATTTTTGATCCAAACGAAACATTTTTAACAAAGATTCTACTCGCTCAAAAGCCACTTTTTGCTCAATACCATAGGCCATGGCAACCGTCTCGATATGCTCTCTGAGGGTCAATTCCTCATACAGACTAGGCGTTTCTGGGATATAGCCAATCTGCTTGCGATAGTTGGTCGCATCTTCTCGCAGGGTGAGACCGTTAATCTTGATTTCCCCACTGTAAGGTGTCAACAGACCAATAATCTCATTGATTGTCGTTGATTTCCCAGCACCGTTGAGCCCAATCAAACCGACCAACTGCCCACTTTCAACGGTAAAGGACACATCTTTCAAGACAGGGACGTGAACATAGCCTCCTGTCAGGTTTTTAATTTCTAACATATTTTCTCCGAATCTGGTATAATGTAGCTATATTATATCAAAATTCAATACAGTAGAGGTGGATTTTATGTCAGATTGCATTTTTTGTAAGATCATCGCAGGGGAAATTCCTGCTTCAAAAGTATACGAAGATGAGCAGGTTCTTGCCTTTCTTGATATCTCTCAAGTAACGCCTGGGCACACCCTCATTGTACCCAAAGAGCACTATCGCAATCTTTTAGAGATGGACGCTACCAGCGCCAGCCAACTCTTTGCCCAAGTACCAACAGTGGCTCAAAAAGTCATGAAGGCTACCAAGGCTGTTGGCATGAATATCATTGCCAACTGCGAGGAAATCGCTGGTCAAACGGTCTTTCATACCCATGTACACCTCGTACCTCGCTACGGTGCAGAAGATGACCTCAAGATTGACTTTATCGCCCACGAACCTGACTTTGACAAACTTGCCCAAGTCGCTGAAACCATTAAAAACGCTTAAGGAGATGCCATGAAACTATCAAATCTACTGCTATTCGCAGGAGCTGCTGCTGGAAGTTATTTTGTCGTAAAAAATCGCCAAGCCATTCAGGATGAAGTGCTAGATACAACTGACCGCGTCCAAGCTATCAAGGATGATTTGGATATCATCCAAAACAGCCTACAAATCATCGACCAACAAAAAGCCCTTATCAAGGAATACCAAAAAGATTTAACCTACAAATTCAAAGTTTTAGAAAAAGATTTCCAAACCAGAATGGCGATCCTCCAAGAAGAAAAACAAGTATAAGAAAGCCTCCAACTTTCCTTAAATCCATTTTAGGTTGTCAAGTCCAAACAAAGAAGAGGAATGAAAATGAAACAGTTTGTAAAAGTTCTAGCGAAGGTCATCGCGATCCCTTGCGGCTGCCTCTGCCTTCTTGTAGCCTTGGCATTTCTACTAGTGGCCAATCTTTTCAAGGCGTCACCGAGTGACATCCGTGAGGGGAATGAAGCCTTAAAACAAATCTTTATCTCCCTTGACCTCCCTCCCGAGAAAGTCGAATCGGATGGACACTATCAATACGAGGGTGGAGGCCTAGATTTTTATGTTACTTTCTCAGACGAGGTCATCAATAGTCACCCCGTCCTAAAAGAAAGTCCAAAACTCACCAAAAACCGACTGGAAGTCTATGTCCTACAGGCAGGGGATATTTCATACTATAAGGTAGGAGACAACTTGTTCAATCACGGTTTAATACAATTTTTGGAGGAGGAGGGCGAGAAGTATTTCCAAGAAAAAGGAAAGAAATCAAAATCTTCTTACACAATTCTAAATTGGAAAGATCAGGAAAGTCTTAAAAAGGGAATTGCATTCTATGAAAAAGCTTTGACCTTAGTGGATATTCAGGATAATTCGGCGATCAAACATATCGATACTGTCACTGTGAAACCTGGTAAAGAAGCGGAACTTAAGCAACTCATTCAGGAGATGGATGCAGCTGGCTTGCTCACTCAAAAGTATAAATAGTAGACTAACTGGAAAATGATTTTTCGACACTAAATTTTTAATGGTAACAAAAAAGAGCCACTCGGCTCTTTTTACTTTATTCTCCTTCAAAGGCATCTTTTATATGGTCAAAGAAGCCTTTTTTCTTTGGATTGACTTTCAAGTCCCCTGCAGCTGCGAATTCTTTAAGCGCAGCTTTTTGGCGGTCGTTCAAACCTGTCGGAGTCACGACATTAACAGTAACGTATTGGTCACCAACGGCACCGCCACGAAGGCTCGGTGCTCCCTTGCCACGTAGACGGAATTTCTTGCCAGTCTGTGTTCCTTCTGGGATAACCAATTCAACATCTCCATGCACGGTTGGAATTTCAACAGTATCTCCAAGAGCAGCTTGGACAATATTAAGATTTAACTTGTAGAAAATAGTTGTTCCTTCACGTTCAAACTTGTCGCTGGCTTCTACAGAAACTACTACATACAAGTCACCATAAGGTCCACCGTTAAAGCCTGCTTCACCTTGACCAGCGAGGCGGATTTGTTGGCCTGTTTCCACACCAGCAGGGATTTTTACATGTACGCTATGAGCTTGTTTTTCATGACCTGTTCCATGACAAGTTGTACATGGATCTTTAATTTCTTTTCCGCGACCATGACAGACATCACAGGTTACTTGACGGCGCATCATACCAAGAGGAGTCTGCGTATCAACGTTAATAACACCAGCACCATGACAGCGTCCACAAGTGACTGGACTTGTCCCTGGCTTAGCACCAGATCCATTACATGTACGACAGCTGGCTTCACGGTTGTACTTAACTTCCTTTTCTGTTCCGAAGATAGCTTCTTCAAAGGTCAAGTTCACACGATACTGGAGGTCATCTCCTTGACGAGGAGCGTTTGGATTGCGTGAAGCTCCGCCTCCCCCGAAAAAACTTGAGAAGATATCTTCAAAACCACCGAAGCCACCTGCTCCGTCAAAGCCACCGAAACCACCAGCACCACCAAAGCCACCGTTGGCACCTGCAGCACCATACTGGTCGTAGGCCGCACGTTTTTGGTCGTCACTCAAAGTCTCATAAGCTTCTTGAACTTCCTTGTATTTTTCCTCAGCGCCAGGCTCCTTGTTGATATCTGGGTGATATTTTTTGGAAAGCTTACGATAAGCCTTTTTGATCTCGTCTGCCGAAGCGTTTTTTGACACCCCCAGACGATCATAAAATTCAGTATTGTTCATACAAGATACTAAGAGCGAACAGAAAGCGACTGAAATTTAGGAAACCGACAAGAAATCCTGATTTCTTAGGAGGTTTATCTAATTTCCAAGCTTTCCGCTCGAGTTCAATTACGAACACCCTTATTCCTTTCTGTTAATATTGCGGAACAAAACCTCAATCTAGGTCGGGTTCAATTCCTTTCTTTCATATTGATGATAAAAACTCAAATAAATTGGGTTTAGCCCCTTTTTACCGAAAAACAGAGGCTGGGTTGCAACCTCTGGATTTCTTCCTATCATTACGACATTCAAAAGCAAAGTCGATTATACTTTTTTTGAACGAGCAAGGCTTTTAGCAAGTCGCCATAGCGATTGCAGTAGAATGACAATCACTTTAGTGATTCCTCATTCTTAACGACCTCGCTCTCCGATTTTCAAGCTCGGGATAAAATAGTCCACTGGACTATTTTATTTCTCCGTAAACTCTCCGTCTACGACGTCATCGCCTGCGTTTCCTGTTGCTTGTGCGCCTTCTGCTCCTGCTTGAGCTTGTTGGGCTGCTGCGGCTTGTTCGTAGAGTTTAACAGCAAGTCCTTGAGCTTTTTCGTTCAATGCTTCGAGTTTCGCTTTCATTTCGTCCAAGTTGTTGTCTTCTTGAGCTTTCTTAAGCTCATCAAGTGCAGCTTGGGCAGCATCACGTTCTGCATCGAAGCCTTTACCTTCAGTTTCCTTAATTGTCTTTTCAGTCGCAAAGATTGCTTGGTCAACTTCGTTACGAAGGTCTACTTCTTCTTTACGTTTTTTATCTGCTTCAGCATTTGCTTCTGCATCTTTCATCATGCGGTCGATTTCTTCATCTGTCAAACCTGAGTTTGATTGGATAACAATTGTTTGTTCTTTTTGAGTTCCAAGATCTTTAGCCTTAACAGATACGATACCGTTCTTGTCGATATCAAATGTTACTTCGATTTGAGGAATTCCACGAGGTGCAGCTGGGATGTCTGTCAATTGGAAGCGTCCAAGAGTCTTGTTATCTGCTGCCATTGGGCGTTCACCTTGAAGAACGTGGATATCAACGGCTGGTTGGTTGTCTGCTGCTGTTGAGAAGACTTGTGATTTAGATGTTGGGATTGTTGTGTTGCGATCGATAAGTTTTGTAAATACTCCACCCATTGTTTCGATACCAAGTGACAATGGTGTTACGTCAAGAAGGACAACGTCTTTCACATCACCAGTGATGACACCACCTTGAATCGCAGCACCCATAGCAACTACTTCATCAGGGTTTACTGATTTGTTTGGTTCTTTACCAGTTTCAGCTTTCACAGCTTCAACAACGGCTGGGATACGAGTTGAACCACCAACAAGGATAACTTCGTCGATTTCTGACAAGCTCAAACCTGCATCTGAAAGGGCTTGACGAACTGGAACTTTTGTACGTTCAACAAGGTCACGAGTCAAATCGTCAAATTTAGCACGAGTCAAGGTCATTTCCAAGTGAAGAGGTCCAGCTTCACCAGCAGTGATGAATGGCAAGCTGATTTGTGTTGAAGTTACACCAGAAAGGTCTTTCTTAGCTTTTTCAGCTGCATCTTTCAAACGTTGCATTGCCATCTTGTCAGTAGACAAGTCAATACCGTTTTCTTTCTTGAATTCTGCTACCAAGTGGTCGATGATTTTTTGGTCAAAGTCATCACCACCGAGTTTGTTGTCCCCTGCAGTTGACAATACATCGAATACACCGTCACCCAATTCAAGGATAGATACGTCGAATGTACCACCACCAAGGTCGAATACCAAGATTTTTTCTTCTTTGTCAGTCTTGTCCAAACCGTAAGCAAGAGCTGCTGCAGTTGGTTCGTTGACAATACGTTCTACTTCAAGACCAGCGATTTTACCAGCGTCTTTTGTTGCTTGACGTTGAGCGTCGTTGAAGTAAGCTGGAACTGTGATAACTGCTTTAGTTACTTTTTCACCAAGGTAGTCTTCAGCATAACCTTTCAAGTATTGAAGAATCATAGCTGAGATTTCTTGTGGAGTGTATTCTTTTCCGTTAGCAGAAACTTTTTCAGAAGTTCCCATCTTAGATTTGATAGAGATTACTGTATCTGGGTTTGTGACTGCTTGACGTTTTGCGGCATCACCAACGATGATTTCTCCGTTTTTGAATGAAACTACAGATGGAGTTGTACGGTTTCCTTCTGGGTTTGCGATGATTTTGCTTTCAGTTCCTTCAAGAACTGCAACTGCTGAGTTTGTTGTACCTAAGTCAATACCGATAATTTTAGACATGTGTTTTTCTCCTTAAATTTTAATTCGAATTTTGATTTTTTGATATTTCCCTTAAGTGGTGGGGACGTGAGCAACTCCCTTTGGGATTTCATCACTTATTTTTGAGCCTATTGTCTCAAAAATCCCCTGTTTCAGTAGCAAAAGCTACTGAAACTTTCACCACGGCGGGAAATATCTTCCTTGCAAGCCTCCGGCTTGCTTTTTATCTTTCTTCATAGTTTATTGTCGTTTCGGACAAGTTTTTAAGTTCTCTAGCCTAGTTATAGACCACTACCATTGCTGGGCGTAGGATGCGGTCATGGAGTTTGTAGCCTTTTTGGAAGACTTGAGCGATGGTGTCTGCTGGGTGTTCATCGTCTGCTGGGAGAGTTTGGATGGCCATGTGATAGTTATGGTCAAATTCACCGTCAGCTGCGATTTCTTCGATTCCTTCTTCTTTCAAAGCGTGAATCAAGCTCTCTTGCACCATCTCCAATCCTTTTTTGACATCGTCTGTCAAACCTTCAACTGCTAGTGCACGTTCTAAGTTGTCAAGCGACGGTAAAATTGCTTTTGCCAGATCTTGGCTACGATAACGTTGCAAGTTTTGACGTTCTTCATTGGCACGGCGTTGAATATTCTGCATTTCTGCATGAGCACGAAGATATTTGTTTTCGAACTCATCCGCACGTTCATTTGCCAAGTCCAACTCAGACTTCTCAGGAGTTGTTTCTTCAGTTGTTTCCACAACTTCCTCTTCTTTCATTTCTTCGTTTTTTTTATCTTGGGCCATTTTCGCCTCCTTTAATGATTTCAATCTTAATGTACTTCGTAATGATTACTACTGAGGTAGCGATAAAAATCCGTCAACTTCATCGTCAAAACACGATTGACCACATTGACTTGGTTGACCAATTGCTGGTAATCCAGATTGACCGGACCGATAATTGCCAGAATTCCAAAACCTCGATAAGGAATGAGGAATTTACTGCTAATCACTGCTAGGTTAGCTAGACAGGATTCCTGACTGTCCGCAACACGGACATTTTGCATTTGATCTTCATGCAGACCTTCACGAATCTCTAGAGCCACCTTTTGCGGTTGGTCAAAGAACTGATAGGCTGCTAGATTGGCAAAATTCAAGAGATTGACCTTGCCCGACACCACAATGTTTTCGTTGAACATTTCTTTAAAAATATGTTCAAAGAGATCCATGACATTGTCCGTTGTCGTAAAGTAACGCTGGATAATCTGCGGAATCTCCGTCCGAATCTTGTAGTGAATATCCAGAACGGTATGACCGAGGAAACGTTCCTGAATGATGCTCTTCAATTTCAGCAAATCTTCCTGTAAGAAGTTTCTTGGAATCAGAAATTGACTGGTAACCGTTCGCGACTCGTCTAGGGTAAATACTGCCAAGGCTGTATGTTGCCCCAAAACAACGATATCAAAGGCTGTCAACCGTTGCCTGCTCGGCTCAACATCCAGTGCTACTACCGTACAGCCACTCAGGTCTGTCAGTAGATTAGCAGCCTCTTGCAGAATATCCTCCAGTTTGAAGAATTCCTGATCAAAAGCTTTGACAATCTCGTATACCTCATTTTCAGCCAGTCTGTCAAAAGCAAGCGAGTGTTTCACATAGTACTGAAATCCCGCGACACTTGGCATCCGACCGCTTGAGGTATGAGCCTTCTCAAGCAAACCCTGCTTCTCTAGAGCTGCCATGTCATTACGAATGGTAGCACTACTAGAATTGATAGACTCTTGTAGCGCCTTGGATCCGACAGGTTCGTGCGTTTTGGTAAAGATGTCAATAATCAGATTTAAAATATCCTGCTGACGCTCTGTAACCATCTCATCACTCCTCTCTGTCCGATCGATTAGCACTCTATGCATCCAAGTGCTAACTCATGATTCTATTATACACCCTTAGAAGAGAATGTCAAGACAAAAACTCAAAAAATTAGCACTCTTTTACCAAGAGTGCTAAAAATCAGTCTGAAGACCTAGAATCTCACTTCTCATCTACTTGGTATTTCCTTTTAAGTCTGAAAAAACCATAGATTAGATAAGAAATCAAGCAAGCGTATAAAAAGAGAATAATAAAGAAAGACTGAGACAAATTTTCTCGATACAAACTCATGCAAACAACAAGACCACCTGAAAAAGTGGCTATACAGGAACGAAGTCTAGACCGCATAACTTCCCATCTGAGACCCTTACTCATATAGACTTTCTCCTCTGAAAGGATATCAGAAGTTGGTTTACGAAGAGTCGAACAAAAACCTGTTTCTATCAATTCCCAACCGCTATTTCTAAAATCTTGTAGTTCATGCTCATACTTTTTAAGAAATCTAGAATCATAGATATGATAGATGACATCATCTGGTTGGCATTGTTCAAAATAGAAAAAGCCCAAACGATTAGTTCTATATCTCCAACCTTTCAAGTGCATCTCATGTAAATATTCTTCTTCCTTGTCCAAATCAACAATGGTAAAAATCCGAAATTGTACTTTGCTATTCATTGTCTTACCTCCAAATCAGAAAACATACATGGTTTTATTTTTCAGATAATTCTTTCCACTTTTGACTCAATTTCCAAAAAATATAAGAAATCTGAATCGCAAAAATGATCAATAAAACCCAATCTATTATGAAAATCAAAAATACTTCCCATCTGAAAGAACTACCTCCAGTGACAAACTTTGAGAAAATCGGTAGTAGCGCTGAAAAGAGAAGCAAAATAGGAAGCATCCGCATTGTTAAAATCTTCTTGACTATTGCTAACTTCCCGGTCGCGTCATTATAAATTTCAAACTCGGCATCCGACTCAGCTCCAGAATAAATCTTTCTAAAGTAGGAAAAACCATTAAAGTCTGTAATATGCTCCCAGCCACAGTCTTTAAATAATTGTAAATAGGAGGCTCTCTCTGATTTTTTCATAGGATAAAAGTCCAACTGATAAGATACTTGCTCAGGCTGACATTTTTCAAAAGTATACTTAACTACAAACAATAAAATAGAATAGCTTACTTTCCTAAGTTTCCAGCCCTTAGCATGCATTTCTCTAAAGTATAGAGCTTCCCTCTCATAATCCGCAATTGTAAAAATTCGATAAACAATTTTCTTTTCCATCATACTTCCTCCAAACTGTTTCTATAGAGCCGTTCAATACGTTTCAATTCAATATCTAAGACTTTGCGTCCCAAGTCTGTAATCTGATAGATTTTCCGTTTTTCCTCCTCTCGGACAAAAGAAATCAAGCCATCCTTTTCCATCTTTGACAAGGTTCCATACATAGTTCCAGGACTAATCGAAACTTGCGAATCTGTCATCTCCTTGACCTTTTGCGTAATACTATAACCATGACGTTCCTTTTGCAGACAGAACAAAATATAAAAGCCCGTTTCCGTCATCGGAAGATAGACCCGACGAACCTTATCTGTTAATTCCATTTATAGGCACCTCCTATTCAGTTCGATATATCGCACTTCGTTATATAAAATATATCACAGCTCGATATAAAATGCAAGAAAAAGAGAGAACGATTTCTCGTTCTCTCTTCTTAGACTCAGGAATTAAGAATTCAATTTCTTATTTCCTAAGAGTGGCTTAGTCTTTCTTACGAAGAACAAAAGCTGCTAGACTTGCAAAGGCAAGACCGATGATTGAAAGAAGACCAGATACTGCTGAACCCGTGTTTGGTAACAAGTTCTGATTTTGACTACTTCTTTCTTCTGGTTGACTAGTATTTCCAGAATCTTTAATTGGGGCCGGAGTGAATTCCCAGGTGCCTACAAACTTAACATCTGATCCATTAATTGTTTCCGATGTCTTGTCGTAGGACTTAAAGCTCCATGTGCCTTCTGTTGTCTTCACTTCCGTTTGACTTGGTTGAGTTGGAGTTACTTGGCTGCCGTCCTTCAAGTCTGTTTGATCTGCTGGAAGCAAGGTTTTCACTTCTTGTGGAAGTTCTTTGCCTGGAGTTCCGCTGACAAACTCGTGAACTGCTTTATGAGTCACTGTTGGAACTGGAGTTGCTGTAAATTCCCATGTACCTATAAACTTAACATCTGATCCATTAATTGTTTCAGATGTCTTGTCATAAGACTTGAAGCTCCATGTGCCTTCTGCTGTCTTCACTTCTGTTTGACTTGGTTGAGTTGGAGTTACTTGGCTGCCGTCCTTCAAGTCTGTTTGATCTGCTGGAAGCAAGGTTTTCACTTCTTGTGGAAGTTCTTTGCCTGGAGTTCCGCTGACAAACTCGTGAACTGCTTTATGAGTCACTGTTGGAACTGGAGTTGCTGTAAATTCCCATGTACCTATAAACTTAACATCTGATCCATTAATTGTTTCCGATGTCTTATCGTAGGACTTGAAGCTCCATGTACCTTCTGCCGTCTTCACTTCTGTTTGGCTTGGTTGCGTTGGAGTTGCTTGACTACCATCTTTCAAGTCTGTTTGGTCTGCTGGAAGCAAGGTTTTCACTTCTTGTGGAAGTTCTTTTCCTGGCGTTCCGCTGACAAACTCATGTGTTGCCTTGTAAGTTGGTGCTGGGGTGAATTCCCAAGTACCGACAAAGTGAGCATCCGCTCCATTGATGGTTTCTGATGCCTTATCGTAGGACTTGAAGCTCCAAGTACCTTCTGCTGTCTTCACTTCCGTTTTACTTGGCTGAGTTGGAGTCGCTTGACTACCATCTTTCAAGTCGGTTTGGTCTGCTGGAAGCAAGGCTTTCACTCCTTGTGGAAGGTCTTTCCCTGGGATTCCGCTGACAAATTCATGTGTTGCCTTGTAAGTTGGTGCTGGGGTAAATTCCCAAGTACCGACGAAGTGGGCATCCGCTCCATTGATGGTTTCTGATGCCTTGTCGTAGGACTTGAAGCTCCA
>NZ_JALDVG010000002.1:61874-68438 GCF_023110055.1 Streptococcus oralis
AATTCCCAAGTACCGACGAAGTGGGCATCCGCTCCATTGATGGTTTCTGATGCCTTGTCGTAGGACTTGAAGCTCCAAGTGCCTTCTGCTGTCTTCACTTCCGTTTTACTTGGTTGCGTTGGTGTTGCTTGGCTACCGTCTTTCAAATCTGTTTGATCTGCAGGAAGCAAGGATTTCACTTCTTGTGGAAGTTCTTTGCCTGGCGTTCCGCTAACAAATTCGTGTGTTGCCTTGTAAGTTGGTGCTGGGGTGAATTCCCAAGTACCGACAAAGTGGGCGTCCGCTCCATTGATGGTTTCTGATGCCTTGTCATAAGACTTAAAGCTCCAAGTGCCTTCTGCTGTCTTCACTTCTGTTTTACTTGGTTGAGTTGGCGTTACTTGAGTACCATTAGACAAGTTCTTATCTGTCGCTGGAAGCAAGTCTTTCACTTCTTGTGGAAGATCTTTACCTGGGGTCCCACTCACAAACTCATGATGTTTTTCATAAAGAAGGGCAGTGCTTACCTGATTAGAAGGAGCTGATAAATTATCAACATGCAATGTTACAGTATTGTCAATCTTTTCAGGACCTTTTTCTTCTACTTTTTTGTTTGTAGCTGTTTTATAAGTGATAATAATCTCAGCGGCAGAATTTGATTTTATGTACTCAGGTGTCATTTTAACAGTAACTGTTTGACCTGACTTCTCAATCGTATAGTCACGTCCTTCTTGCAGAGTCACTCCACCTGATTCCACTTTAAGTCCTTGATAATTAAGGCGCTCATCAAATTTCTGAACCATTTCGATAGATGAAGGCGTTGCTAAAATGTCCTTACCTGGAACCGGAACTTTAAACGTAGCTTTATAGGTTACATCTTGTCCTTCCTTAGCTGGAATCTCTGTAGGATCCACTGCTAGAACAGGGCTCGGATCAATTTTTTCAATATAAAGACCAAAGACGGCCGAAGCAACCTCTGTTGATGAGTAACCAAAATTCATACTATTACTATTTGATCGAAGGGCAAAACCAGAGATATTGTTCTCAGAATAGCTACCGCTTGTAATCTGAGTTGCTACCCAAGCAGTTCGATCTCCTTGATCTTCCTGTCTTAAGACATTGGCATTATTCATCAAACGAAGATTAACATCATTTTGATAATCCTTAACATAGAAGGTTTCCTTCAAGTTGTTGGCATCCATTGCATCGATGTCTGTTGGCTTCATAACCAACTTCAAATCTGTCTCGGAACCATCTGCATAACGCAACTCTGCTGTTACATCCGCATCAAGCCAAAAAGCCTTATTCATAATGTAGTCATGAGCTGCATCTACATAGGGAACATTCCCAATTTCAAAAGCATTATTTTCCCACAATTCTGAAATAGAGAAAAATTCAACAGTAGATTTTTGAGCACTATTCATCTCAGATTCTGCCTGAGCAGTGTTTAGATAGTGAAGAGTTACCTTATTGAATTTTAAGTAAGCATCTACTTGCTTACCATTAACTGTCCCAATATTTGTGAATTTTAGAGAAAGAGGATTTTCAAAAACTTGATCCTGTTTTTTACTTTTATCTACTTTAAGAGTAAAGTTCTCCATCTCGCCTGGATAGGCACCACCCCAGAGATATTCATAGTGGGGATTCGATAAATGAAACTGATCAACAGCCTGTGATTTAGATAAAACACTAAAATTGTTGATGTTCAAATTAAACTTACGAATATCCAAGGTTGAGATATCCGTTCCGTTTTTTATTTCTTCTAAAGCCGCATAAGATTGAAGCGGAATAAGAAAAATAGAAAAAAGTAAAACGACTAGTCCGAGAAAAGCCTGTTTTTTTCTACTGAAAATAGTAGAAAAAGGCATTCTCATGCGATATTTCCATTTCATAATGTACCTCCAAAACTAAAAATGATTATTTGATCATTTCAAAAGAAATATTCATCTCATTCTAACACAAAGAAAGGGAAATTGAAAGCAGATATAAAAAAATATTTACTTTTTTGTATTTCCAGATTGTCAATTTTCGGTGAGAATAATTAAAATATCAAAATTTCAGAACAGGTGTTTACACTATGTAAATAGCTGTTTTATTGTTGAACCTATTATCACTCCATGAGTTTCATAACGTACTCAAGCTACACATAAACATTAATATATTTAATTTTTTATAAAAAAGAACCCAAGAATAAATTCTGGGTTCTTTTTAGTATTTCTCGTACAAAAGATGCTTTTGTACAATTAGAGAGCCTTAGTCTTTCTTACGAACGACAAAGCCTACTAGACCAGCGATAAATAAACCAATCATTGAAAGAAGACTGGTAGAAGCTGTACCTGTGCTTGGTAGAACTTTCTGTTCTTGGCTTGCAGTTTCTTCTTTCTTAGTGCTTTCAGCCTGGTTCCCTGTTGTTGCAGTATCATTCTTATCACCGTTGGTTGTTGTAGGAGTTACTTTCTTAGTTCCAACTTCGACAATCTCATCTACTGCTGGAGTGGTGATTGTGCTTGATTTCTCAACACGACCTGTTTCAACGCCATCTGTGTAAGTCACTGTATAAACAATGGTGCGAACACCCTTCTTACCAGCTATCTTCACTTGACGACTGCCTTCTGGAAGGTCTGCGTTCTGCACTTCTTTGACTTGGAAAGCAACTTCTTCTGTCTTCGTTTCTTCCTTAGTCGTTACAACTGGGGCTACTACTTTCTTAGTTCCAACTTCGACAACTTCATCTACTGCTGGAGTGGTGATTGTGTTTGATTTCACCTCGCGACCTGTTTCAACGCCGTCTGTGTAAGTCACTGTATAAACAATGGTGCGAACACCCTTCTTACCAACAGCTTTCACTTGACGACTTCCTTCTGGAAGATTTGGATTTGTTACTTCCTTAGTTTGGAAAGCAACTTCTTCTGTCTTGGTCTCTTCCTTAGTCGTTACAACCGCTGCTTTCTTAGTTCCAATTTCGACAACTTCGTCTACTGCTGGAGTAGTGATTGTATTTGATTTCACCTCGCGGCCTGTTTCAACACCGTCTGTGTAAGTCACTGTTTCAACAATGGTACGAACACCTTTTTGCCCAGCTGTTTTCACTCGGCGAACACCTTCGGCTAAGAGTGCATTTTCAACCTCACGAGTCTGGAAGGCAACTTCTTCAGTTTTGGTTACTTCCTTAGTCGTTACAACAGTTTTTGAACCTGTATAAGTAATCTTGTTTTTTGCAACTTTCTTAGTCTTGCGTGAAACTTCTTTACGAGATTTTTCAACACCATCCACTTTTGTCACTTCATAAGTGACTTCATCGATACCTTCTTCACCTTCTTCAACACGCGTTTGACCTTTATCCAGTGCTGGATCTACTTTCGTTTCTTCTTTGAAAGCAACTTTTTCCTCCACAGTCACTGTTTCTTTGGTTTCAACACCTGTTTTCTTAGTTCCAACTTCGATGATTTCTTCTACTGGTTCTTTAATTACTGTTTGGTTCTTTCTATCACGTTTTTTCTCAACGCCATTTACCAAAGTAACATCCCAAACAACTTTCTTCTGACCTTTTTCTCCCGCTTGTTTTACCTTTCGAGTACCTTCAGCGAGGTCTGCATTGTTTTCTGTCCGAGATGGGTAAGGAATCTCCTCAGTAGTTGTGACTTCTTGATGTTCTTCTTTTAAATCTCCCCCAGTGAGAAGTGCCTCAGCCTTAGCTTTTAAAGAATTGTAGCGAGCTTCAAGCGCCGCAAAACTTTTTTGACCTTCTGGACTCTTCATTGCCTTCTTTGCAGTCTCAAAAAAATTCTTTGCTTCTTCTACATCACCCTCTAGGAGTTCTTTATTATCCTCATCTGGACTATTTGTAAAATCCTTAATTGAAGATTCTATACTATCAAGCATTCTTTTGAAAGTATTTGCAATACTTCGCTCTTGGCCATCTGGAATTTCTTCATCTTCCGCTGGTGTCTCTTCCGCATGCACTGTTGGAATTTGATACAAGTCGGGAGCTACATGATAAGTGGCTACTCCAAGTGCATTTAAAGCAAGTATAGAAATTCCTAACTTTAATAATTTTTTTCTACTCATTATTCTTTCCTTAACACTTTCAATATACAGTAAGGAGAAGAGTAAAATTTTCTACTCTCCTCTTACTATATGATACTAACGTTCAGCTTTACGCTTCCAAACTAGAAGTCCAGCAAGTCCTAGAGCTAGGGCTGCAAGTACTCCAAAGATTGAAGATCCTTCAGAACCTGTATTTGGCAATGTTTTCTTAGGTTCTGCTGGAGGAACGGTTCCACCTGGTGGCGGAGTTTGTGGTTTTTCTGGTGTTGGTGGTGTTGGTGGGAACACCACAACTTTGTTGGTAGTTTTTGGCTTTGGATTATGGTTAAAGCTTACTTCAGCTGTATTTGGTACACCACCAGTGAATTTTGTAAAATCTGTTCCTTCTTTGAAGTTAGTGTAAAGTACAAGACGTACGGTACTTCCCTTCAAGGCTTCAAGAACATCCTTATCGCTGATTTCAAAAGTCACAACATTGCTAGTTTCATCGTAAGTAACAGTAGCAATTGCTTCTAAATCTTTACCTACTAATTCACCGCGGTCATTTGAAACTTTAGACAATTTATCAATAGCTGCTTGAAGCTTGGTTTGAGCTTCTTTTAGTTTCTTGATTTCATTTTCAAGTTTCTCTTGTTGTTGTTTCTTATCAGCTGGTGCCAATTCTGATTCTTTCTCAGCTGGTGCTTGAAGTTTAGCCAAGTTTTCTTCAGCTGCTTTCAACTCTGCTTCCAAGCTTGCAAGATCTTGACTTGGCTCGCTAGTTGCAGGTTTCTTATCTTCTGATGCAGAAGAATCAGATGTAGCTGGAGTTGTTTCTTCAGCAGCTGTTGCTGGAGTAGCTGGTGTTGTAGTTTCAGCTGGTTTAGCTGGCTGCGCTGCCTTAGCTGCTTCCAACTTCGCTTTCAATTCAGCTACTTTAGCTTCCGCTGCCTTGAGTTCTTCCTTCTTACCAGTCTCTGTTGAAGTCTCTTCTGTTGACTTGCCTGTCAAAGCTTTGAGTTCTTTCTCAGACTGTTCAAGTTGAGCTTGAAGAGTTGCTTTGATCTTGTCAAACTGAGCATTTTCAACTTTAAGAGCGATACGGTCTTTGTTGACTTTCAAGACTGAATCGATTTTATCAGTGATCGTAAAGCTAGTCAAGTCTGTCTTGATAAGACGACCATATTGATCCTTCTTAGCATTTCCGTTTTCATCTACTGGATCTGTTGGAACCGGTGTAGTGATATCGAAGCGGAAGGTATCTAAAGCGTTTGGTAAGTGGTAGTCTTTATCAGGTTTAGATCCATCTTCTGGCCCAACTGTCTTAGCAGGTTCACCTGGTGTTGGATCTGTTGGTTTTTCTGGGTCACGCGGTTTCACCGTTACTGGTTTTGTTTCCTTGTTACCAGATTGACCATTCGCATCCTTGAAGTTGACAGTTGCTTTGTTTGGTACCAATTGGTCCTTATAAGCTTTCAAATCGCTATTCGCTTTGAGTTTAGCTGGAATATACAATTGGATTTCTTTGAAACCTTTCAATCGAGCGAAATCTTTCACTTTCACAGTGACTGTATTTCCCTTAACACTTGTTTCAAGGGCACCATTTGCATCACGACCATCCACATAGGCTACTGGCGTATCAGCGATTGCCAAGACCGGTTCGAGTGTATCTGTGACTGTGAACTCTTTGTACTTATCAATATCTTTTGGCAAAGTTGTATTGACATTATACATGTATGGTGCGTCGTATTCCACATCCAAGTGGTCCAAGGTACGATTAATCTTCTTAGAAATTTCTGGTTCTGGTTCTTTTGGAACGACTACCGGAACTTTATTCGAATCTTTGTGTAGCCCTGGTTTGTGTGGGAACTTCGCGTCATAAGAAGCTGTATTTGGAACAG
This sequence comes from Streptococcus oralis, assembly GCF_023110055.1. Taxonomy (GTDB): domain Bacteria; phylum Bacillota; class Bacilli; order Lactobacillales; family Streptococcaceae; genus Streptococcus; species Streptococcus oralis_BY. The sequence goes on from NZ_JALDVG010000002.1 coordinate 67,781, forward strand.
TGAATCCACGATCTGTTAGATATGGAGTCAAATCAGCTCCCGCTTTAATCTTCGCAGTGAAGCTCAATTCAACTGCTTGACCACCATTTGCTTTCACTTGCTCTTTTGTAAGTGTCAAGGTAATGGTTTGACCTTCTACCTTGATTTGGCTAGCGTCAAGCGCTTGGCCATTCAAGCTCGCGTTTGCTGAACCTGCATAATCAAGAACAGATTCAAGTGTATCACTTACACTGAAGACTGTCGCATCTGTTGGAACACTTGTTTTCACGTTGTAGGTGAAGACTTGATCACGATCAGCGAGTGTTTCTTCAGCTTTCGTGTTGACATCTTTCTTGATTTCTGGCTCTTCTGGAGTCGGTGGCGTTACTGGAACTTCATTGGAATCCTTAGTGAAGCCTGGTTTGTTTGGAAGATCTACCTTGTAAGCTGCCTTGTTCGGAACCTTGATTGACTTATCTTCTGTTACATAATCAGACAAGTTAGCACCCGCTTTGATCTTAGCGTCGAAAGTTAATTCAACAGCTTGACCAGCACTTGTTTTAGCTTGTTCTTCTGTAAGCGTCAAGGTAATGGTTTGACCTTCTACCTTGATTTGGCTAGCCTCAAGCGCTTGACCATTCAATTTAGCACTTGAAGTTCCTGCGAATTCAAGAACGTC
>NZ_JALDVG010000002.1:68538-78684 GCF_023110055.1 Streptococcus oralis
TTGTCAAGAGTTTCAGCTTCTTTGCCGTTCACATCTTTCTTGATTTCTGGCACTTCTGGTGTTGGTGGCGTTACTGGAACTTCGTTAGAATCCTTGTGGTATCTTGGATTATGATCAATATCATAAGAAGCCTTATTCGGAATCTCTGTCTTACCATCTTTATTCACATAAGCTGATAAGTTGGCATTATCTCTAATCTTAGCCTTGAAATTCACTTCAATTGACTTACCGGCATCTGCTTTTACAGAAGCTTCTGTAAAGGCAACTTTGATGACTTGACCAGAAAGTGTCACTGTCGCCTTCGATCCTGCATCCTCACCATCAAGTTTAACAGTAGCTGAAGCATTCTCACCGACAAATTCTAGAACTTCTTTCAACTCGTCTGTCATCTCAAACACAGTTGCGCTGGCAGGCATTGTTGTTTTCAAAGTATAAGTAAATTCTTCATTACGTTTTGCAAGATCATAACGTTCTGCTCCGTTTACTTCCTTCTTAAGCTCTGGAGTAGTGGTTGGTGGTGGTGTAACTGTAACTGGTTTTGATTCTTTCTTAGAATCAGGATTGTCATTAATGATGTAGCTAGCAGTATTTGGTACTACTGGCTTGTCTTTTGCTTCATTTGGATAAGCAGTCAAGAGAGCATCGAAAGTGATGCCGTCTTTAATCTTGGCATTGAATGAAACTTGGACTGCTTTACCAGCATATTGTTTCACTTGATCTTTTCCAAATGTGACTGTCAAGGTTTGACCTTCTGTTTTCACAGTCAAATCTTGAACAGCTTGGCCGTCAACAGTGACAGTTGCTTCCCCTTCAAATGCCAATTCTTTGACGATATCATCTGAAATGGTGAAGCTATCTGCCACATGTGGAACCGTTGAGTCAATCGTATAAGTAAAGATTTCTGATAACTTACCAAGATCTGCGTGTTCCTGACCATTCACCTTCTTCGTGATTGGTGGTGGTGTAACAGTGACTGGCTTGGTTTCTTTCTCACCTTGTTGGTCATTCTTGTTGGTGTAAGTAATCTTAGCTTTGTTCTCAATAGATGGAACAGTTGAGCCTTTCTTCACTTTGGCATGAATCACGAGCTCTACTTCTTGGTTACCGTAGTCACCCGCATTCGCAAAATCTTTCATCGTTGCAGTCACGGTTTGACCTTGAACTGTTACATCGAAGAATTTCGCTGCAGCTCCCTTGATTTCAGCTTGACCTGGAGTCAAGTTCTCATCCAAGGTATCCGTTACAACGAAGGACTTGTACGTTGTAATATCATTTGGCAATTTCGCTTTGATATTATAAGTAAAGTCGGTTTCCGCACCGATTGTTGCCTCTGTCAGTGTTTCGTTGATTTTCTTATCAACACCTGGTTCTGATGGAGGGGTTACGGTGACAGGTTTCGTTTCCTTTTCTCCGCTATGATCGTTCTTATCTGTGAAGCTAAACTTCGCAGTATTTGGAATGTTGATACGAGTCACTCCATCATTGATCTTAGCTGGAATAATCAATTCCACTTCTTGACCAGCAAGAGCTGTAGCGTTCGCAAAGTCCTTCATCGTTGCAGTCACGGTTTGACCCTCAACTGTTACATCGAAGAAGGCAGCAGCTGCTCCTTTGATAACTGGTTTGCTTGAAGTTTCATTGATAACTGACAAATCTCCTTCAAGTGTATCTGTAATCACAAATTTCTTGTAATCTGTAATATCGGTTGGAAGTTTTGTCTTAATGTTGTAGTTATACGCTTGACCTGTCGCGATATCTAAGTGATCAAGAGTTTCATTGATCTTCTTCGTTACAGGAGGTGGCGTTACGGTGACAGGTTTCGATTCAACTTTTTTCTCTACATTATTCTCATTTGTAAAGGAAATAGAAGCCTTATTTTCAATGGTTGTGCCTGTCACACCATTTTTAACTTTTGCAGGAATGACTAGTTCAACAGTTGAGTATTTTGCAAGTTCACCAAATTGACCATCCTTCACCGTTGCCGTAATCTCTTGGCCATTGGTGCGGATATCAAAGAGGGCAGCTGCAGAACCTTTAATACTTACGGCACCTGCAAGTTCCAAATTAGCATCTAGTGTATCACGAATCACAAATTTCTTGTAATTTGCAACATCACTTGGTACTGCTGTTGTAATGTTGTAGTTGTATGGTTGTCCATCAAATGTTTGGAATGTATCCAAGTTTTCATTAATCTTCTTATTAATAGAAGGTTCTTTTGGTTTTGGTGGTGTAACCGTTACTTTATTTGATGTTTTCTTGATATCATTCAAGACAACATCTGCCGTGTTAGGTACTTTAATTTGACCATCTTCCTTATATTTAGAAAGGTCAGCACCCGCACGAATCTTAGCCTTGAAGGTCAATTCAAGGTATTGAACATCTTTAGTCTTACGACGCGTTACCTTACGTGAGATTTTTTCGAGTTGAGTTTTATCAAGAGTCAGTGAAACAGTTTGACCTTCAACTTTTACAGCAGTTTTCAACTCAGTATTATCTTTTTCACCAAGTTTTACATTCAAGCTATCTGCCTGAACTTCCAACTCTGAAACAACTGTATCTGTAAGGCTGAATGTATCTGCAAGGCCTGGCCATGGAACAGTCACTTTGTACTCGAAGAGTTGTTCTTCTGTCTTAAGATCTTCATGTTCCTTATCATTGACCTTCTTCGTAATTTCTGTTACAACTGGTGGTTTCACATAAACAGGATTTGAACGGCGAATCGTACTTGGTTTAGTATCTGTCTTGGCATGCGCATCTTGGTTTGGTTGATTGTCATCACCATTCCACATGATATTACCCTGGTTCAGCAAACCGAATCCATCATTATCCTGAAGAAGGGCCATAAATTCTTTACTTGCTTGATTATTGCGGTATTGTTCTTTCAAACGAACCTTGATGGTCATTTGAGCTTTCTTCAATACCAAGTAATTATAGTTTGATCCTTTAGCAGGAACATCAGCAACAACAACATCACGTTCGTTTCCAAGATCGTCATTTTGTTTCACGACACGAGTGGCCCATTTTTCTCCATTTGGTCCAGTAGCTGAACTTTCAACTACTTCCAAACGGTAGTCAAGTGGGTCTGTCAACATGACGTTCTTTTCAAATTCGTAGGCTACGTTATTGAAGTTGTAATCAAGAGTATAGGTGAACTCCTCTGCCTTGTCTGACAATTGTGCAGAATAGGCTTTTTTCTTTGTCAAACCAAGCGGGTCATCAATTTCTCCCAAGTCATTTCTCTTATCTGCGTCGGTAATTTTCTTAGTGACACTTGGGTAACAGTACTCGAGCTTTTGAACTTCAACTTTTTCATTACGTCCACCGATTTTTTGAGTTTTAAACTCACCCGTCTTGAAGACACCAGTCAACTCAGGAACTGTAACTTCTTCTTTTACAGGTTTATAATCAGCTGGCGGATCAACTTCATCCTCTTCATTCGTTTCAGGAGCACGTGCTTCCTTACTCAAATCATAGTCGAAACTGTTATTACCTGGATTGAAGACACTATCGGGTACATAGATTGTGACATTGTCGCCTTCTTGATTGATTCGACCACGAATTTGTTTTGATGGGTCTGTGACTTTTTCAACAACAGTCTTGCCATTGATTCGAACAGCATCCACCTTATATCCAGGTGTAACAGTGAACTCACCTTTAATGTCTTCCTTAATCAACGCAGCTCCAACAGATTCTAGAACTCGACTTGAGAACTTATTGATATCGCTTTGTTCATTAACATAGAAGGAAACATTCTTACCATTAATATTTTTAGCTGGAGAAGCCATCCCCTCTAATGCTTCATGGAAGATATCTTGGACACTTCGGTTATCTCCTATATTAAAATATTTTGAATAACCTTCTCTATATGTGTCATAATACTGAGCTTTAGAGTTTTCAAAGATTGATACGTCTTCCCAGAAACCTACTACTACAGTCCCTTCGGAACCAACAACATTTTTAAGTCTTGTAGATGCTTCCTTAACCTCTTCCACACGCCCTAAAACGTTTTGAGATGCTTCAGTTAGCTCATTAAAATTCCAGGCACGTGAAAGAATTTTGTTACGATAATCACTGTACTCTAGACGAACCTTACCATCCGGGTCACGTTTCCCATTAGCAACACCATCCGTAATCAAAAGGAAGATGGTCTTACGACCGTTAGCCATATTCCCTTTTATTTGATTATATTGAGCAATGACATCGTCAATAGCTGGAACGGTTGGTGTTCCTCCTGCTACCTTAATATTATCAATGAATTGATGGATATCATTTTGATCAGAAGACAAGTTGCTAGACTTGTATTTGTAATCATAATCAGCTCCCCAACCACCAACAACATCTTTACGACCTGTAAAATCATTATTGTAGTAATAGTTGTATCCATCCGCACCTTGGAAGGTTGCCATCATAACTCGGTCTGATGTATCCGGGTTATCAGTCTTAACCAAACGAGGATTATTCTCATCATAATTTTCTTCACTGACAAATGTTGTCAATGTTTTTAAGGCATTTTGGACATTAGGAATGGTGTTCCTGAACGATCCACTCGCATCCTGAAGGATAACTAAGTCGACCGGTTTACGTGGAACTGTCCACTTTGTTTGGTCCGATTTCTTTATCTTACGATAACATCCATTCTGGATAATTTCCGTATTATCTCCTACTCGAATTACCTCAGTTTCATCAGCCGCACCACGACCGAAACGTAAACTAGCTAATCCTAATGGCACAGAGAGAAACAGAATCGTAAACAGAATGGAGACCTTTTTAATGAAATCTCTCATAATTTTCTCTGAAATCCTATTGTGATTTCTTCTTCCTCCTTTTTCCCGAAATGAATGTATGTTAGTTTAGCAATTCTTGTAACTCTTTCGAGAAATTTTCAGCAGTGGTATGATTTACTAATACATTCTTTACCTGTTGCTGTTTTGTCACAAGATACATACTTGGTATGGTTTGAACCTGTAAAAGATCGGCTGCGGACTGATCTTCGTCATAATAATAGGGGAAAGTATATCCTTTTTCTTTGATATACTGATCAGCAGTTTCCTTTGTTTCTTTTCCTGGTTCGTTCATATTCAGAAGAACAAAATGAATTTGATCTCCATACTTTTCATACATCTGCTGAACAATGGGTAGTTGTTTCTGGCAATGCGGACACCAACTAGCCCATTCGACAACTAACATAGGTTTATCATACAGTTCCGAGATAGCAATCAATTTGCCATCTTGAGAGGTCATTTTAAATTCTGGAAGTTGTTGACCTTTTAAACTCAAAGCCGTATTGTTCTTATCACTAGAAGTTGATTGCGAAACTGACGATGAACCTATATCTCCATCCTTAGTGGGTCGGGTGTAATAAAGTAAACCCACCGCTAAACCTATGATGACACCCACCGCTAAAAATGGTAGCCACCACTTGTCTTTTTGCATAACATCTCCTTTCCTTTAATAGTAAAATACAACGAATAAGTCTTGAGTAGATAACATATTAATACAATCAAACAAAAACTGCGACTCATTCATTCCAAATGATATTTTATCATTTACTATTCATTTATACAAGCAATACGTTGTCAAATAGTAAACTTTTTTTAAAAGTAGAAAATCGCCATTAAATACCATCATTGTACAGTTTTTCTAATCATAAACTTGATTTCGTTTTCTGAGATTTGTCAGAATATTCCCGTTTCCGATGCATAATTGTAAGCAAGGCAAGAAATATGAATTGCCTATATTACCTATACTAAAATTTGCATCAAAATACTTTTATAACATTGCAAAAATAAAAAAGATTATCCAATTAGATAATCTTTTTTATGTTCTTAATACAAATCAAGATAATTATCAACTTCCCATTGTGAAACAAAGGTTGCATAGCTGGCCCACTCGATACGTTTCGCTTCAAGGAAGCTAGTGTAGATGTGTTCACCTAGGGCTGCCTTGACCACGTCATCCTCAGTCAAAGCTTTCAAAGCGTTGTGAAGAGTTGATGGAAGATCAGTGATTCCAGCTTCCTTACGCTCTTCTGCTGTCATGATGTAGATATTCTCTTCGATAGGAGCTGGTGCTTCGATTTTGTTTTCAATACCATGCAAACCAACTTCCAAAAGAACCGCCATAGCGATGTATGGGTTTGCCATTGGGTCCACTGAACGCAACTCAAGACGAGTTCCCATACCACGTGAAGCCGGCACGCGCACAAGTGGCGAACGGTTACGACCAGCCCAAGCAATGTAAACAGGTGCTTCATAACCTGGAACCAAACGTTTGTATGAGTTAACTGTTGGGTTCATGATAGCAGTATAGTTGTAAGCATGCTTGATCAAACCGCCAAGGAAATGGTAGGCCGTTTCAGACAACTGCATTCCTTTTGGATCATTTGGATCAAAGAAGGCATTGTTTCCTTCTGCATCAAACAAGGACATATTACAGTGCATACCTGATCCAGCAATACCAAATTTTGGTTTTGCCATAAAGGTTGCGTACAAACCGTGTTTACGAGCAATGGTTTTTACTACGAGCTTAAAGATTTGAATCTTGTCACAGGCACGAAGGACTTCATCATACTTGAAGTCAATTTCATGTTGTCCAACCGCAACCTCGTGGTGACTCGCTTCTACTTCAAATCCCATTTTGGTCAAGACATTCACGATTTCACGACGTGTATTGTCCGCAAGGTCAGTAGGCGCCAAATCAAAGTAGCCACCCTTGTCATTCACTTCAAGTGTTGGGTCGCCATTTTCATCCAACTTAAATAGGAAGAATTCTGGCTCTGGACCAAGGTTGAAGGATTTGAATCCTACTTCTTCCATATGACGAAGTGCACGCTTCAGATTACCACGTGGGTCACCTGCAAAGGGTTCGCCTTCTGTTGTATAGACATCACAGATCAAACCTGCAACACTTCCATTTTCATCTCCCCAAGGGAAGACTGTCCATGTATCCAAGTCTGGGTACAAGTACATATCTGACTCATTAATACGTACAAAACCTTCAATAGAAGATCCATCAAACATGGCTTTATTTGACAAGACCTTATCTAACTGTTCATCTGTAGCAGGAATTTCGACGTTTTTCATCGTCCCCAGGATATCTGAAAACATGAGACGAATAAAGGTAACATTTTTTTCCTTGACTTCACGACGAATATCTGCAGCTGTGATTGGCATGGGTTTTCTCCTTAATATATATGACTACTTGCGATTGCCTAACCGCGACCAAAGGGTGACCGTACTGAAGCAAAGCGCCCCTGCTGGAGGAGTTCATTGTGAAGTGCGCGACGCACTTCCGTCTGACTCACGGCTTTCTTGGACTTCGCCTCGCGTTCAGCATATTTTTTCTTAATCGCAGCAATATTATGACCTTCAGAGATATAATCTTTGATTTCAAGCAGACGATCCATGTCATTCAACGAATACATGCGACGGTTCCCTTCGTTTCGATCAGGTTTGATCAACTCTTGATCTTCATAATAACGAATCTGACGCGCTGAGAGATCGGTCAATTTCATAACACTGCCGATAGGAAAAACAGCCATATTTCGGCGAAATTCTCTTTCCTTCATTTACAATTTCCTTCTTCCTGTCTATTATAGTCTAAAAAAAGACATACGTCAACGAATAATGTCATAAAATGTAACATTATTTTCTTTTTTTCTCCCAAAAGAGTTTCAGTTGCTCAATATCATAATTTACAAGGATTGCGACAAAAACTCCCATAAATGTTTCAAATACACGTGCAAACACGTACAAAAATGTTTCTCCGCTCGGTATTGATAGGGTAATGATCAACATAGCCGCTACACCACCGATAACTCCTGCCTTGTTGTTCATGGCGACATTTGTCATAATGGTTAACATGGTGCAAATCGGAACAACTAGTAAAGTTACCCAAAAGGCTCCATGAAATAAAGTGTTTAAGAGGAAAAAGACAAGGGCGTAAAAACCGCCAATACTATTTCCTAAGATACGCGAAGTTCCAAAATGGACGCTCTTATCAAAGCTCTCTCGTAAACTGAAGACTGCTGTCAATGCTCCGATTTGAAGCCCCTTCCAGCCAAAAAAACCAAAAATCAAGAGAACTATAAATACGGCAATCCCTGTTTTGAAGGTTCGCATACCAAGCTTGAACTGTGACTTATCAAATTTATATTTTTTAAAATAACTCATAATCTCAACTTTCTACTACCATTTTAACATAAATTAGTTGATTTTATGAGTGAAAATCAATAGGAAGCGTTTTTAATTTAGGGGTACAAAAAAGAGGAAACAGAGTTCCTCTTTTCTATTTAAATTCAGAGCTTAGTTGCTTTAATCTTCTTTACGTTTCAACTGACCAAGTCCTAAAACTCCTACTAAAGCTGCTAGACCAAGATATGGCATGTAGCTTGAATCATTTGTACCTGTTTGAGGTAGAGTAGGATTCCCTTTTGGATTTGGAGTAGGAGTTGTTGGCTCCTCTGGTTTCTTAGGTTCTGGCGTTGTCGTGCGAACTGTATTTGAAGCATAAGCAACTTTGTTCACAGTATTTACATAGGTATTTTCAAAGGTTCCGACAGCAATTCGTTTCATTTGAATATAAGTCTCAGCCTGGAATGGAGAATCCAACTGAATCTCTTGAAGGAATTCTTCCTTGAAGCGAATTGTAATCATTCCCTTATCTTGATTATGTTCAACCTGTGTTTCAGCTGTTAAGTCTGTCCCTGCCTTAATAACACGACCGTCTTTCAATCGGATATCAACCTTGGCAAGAACTTTATAGTTTCCAGTGTATTGATCACCTTTTTGGTCATAATCATCTACAAAACTATAGTCATTCAAGTCCTCAGAATGATTTTGTGGAATCAAACCACCGATTAAACGATAATTGAAGAACTGGTTCAACGGAATTGTTTGGCCATCAATATTGTCACTGCTTGGATCCATACTGATTGTCACATCTTTTTTCGGTGTGATTTTCGGTACGTTGTTGACAACTACTTCTGTAGCATAGCCATTTCCAAAATCAATTTGGTAGGCTTTGTTTTCATACTTACCACCCGTTTGACCAAATTCAGGTTTAACTGTCATCGGATCTGTGATTAGCAATGATTTTCCTGCTGCTACATAGTTCTTGTAGAATTCAGCTGGATTATCAGCTGAGAAGAGTTGGAAAGCACCTTTAACAGTGATGTTTGCTTTCTTCAACAGATCTTGAACCTTCTTAGGCGCAGCTTCTAAACTATCAAATTGTTGAACACTGACACCTGGTACAAGATTGCCCTCTAGATCACGAATCTTAACCAATTCTGGTTGAAGGGTTAAGGCTTCTTCTGGATAATCATCCACATAGTAGAAACCATTTTGAATCGCTTCTTTAGAAGATTTATCTCCCTTGTATTGGTCCAAATCCCATGTGAGTTCATAGTAGTTTGTTGAACCAGCTAGAACTTCTTTGCCATCAATATTCACACCTTGCTTGTTCTTGTTAACTTTCAAAGGCTTGATGTAGTTGTTATTTGGATTGTCAGGATCATTTGGTTTACCTGGAGTCGTTACACGAACAATGTTTGACTTGACACCGTAGGCATCGTTGACTGTCAATGTAAAGTTGTTTGTATAAGTCGCCCCATCATTCAAGACACGACCAACAACAGTTGGATATAGAGTCTCAAAGGATTTTGTCAAATCTGCATTGAAAGCTGCCAAGGTCTCCTCAGTAGCCTTAAAGGTTACAGTGTGACTAGCTTTATCATAGCTTGTTTCAAAACCTTTGCTTGCAGCCTTGGTTGTTTCCAAATCAAACTGATAGCCAGTTGGAAGTGGATCTACCAATACAAACGAAGTTGTTTTTGGACGCCCTGCAGTTAAAGCTTCCGTTTTCAACTCAAACTTCACTACAGACTGCTTAGCAACTAGAGTACGGTCGATATCTACTCCATCCTCATTTTTAATTTCTTTATTAATCTGAGGTTGTGCAAATAGACGATTGTAATGGAAGTGAACTGTTGGCACCGCTGGTGGTGTTGGCAACTGCTTAGGAGTTGGTGCTAGCGGCGGAGTTGGCAATGGATCATAATTTGGCTCTTCTGGTTTTGATGGCTCTGGTTGATCTGGAGTTTTTACCGGTGGAGTTGGCTCATTTTCATAGCTTGGTGCTACTGGA
>NZ_JALDVG010000004.1:0-40839 GCF_023110055.1 Streptococcus oralis
GTAGCTCAGTTGGTAGAGCAATGGATTGAAGCTCCATGTGTCGGCGGTTCGATTCCGTCTCGCGCCATATTTTATTTATAACTTGGAAGGGTAGCGAAGAGGCTAAACGCGGCGGACTGTAAATCCGCTCCTTCGGGTTCGGGGGTTCGAATCCCTCCCCTTCCATTACTTTAGTTACGGGCATAGTTTAAAGGTAGAACTAAGGTCTCCAAAACCTTCAGTGTGGGTTCAATTCCTACTGCCCGTGTTAATATGATTATGGCGGGTGTGGTGAAGTGGTTAACACACCAGATTGTGGCTCTGGCATGCGTGGGTTCGATCCCCATCACTCGCCTATTTTATATTATTGGGGTATAGCCAAGCGGTAAGGCAAGGGACTTTGACTCCCTCATGCGTTGGTTCGAATCCAGCTACCCCAGTTACTATTTGCCGGCGTGGCGGAATTGGCAGACGCGCTGGACTCAAAATCCAGTGTCCGCAAGGACGTGCCGGTTCGACCCCGGCCGCCGGTATAGTATTAAAGACAAGGTTTTCGGACCTTGTCTTTTTCTTTTATTTGTTGAATTTGTAACGCTGAGTTACTTAAAATTACTAGATTTATAATAAATCATCTAATTTATCCGCTAATTTTTGTTGCTTGCTTGGATACAAATGAGAGTATGTATCTATTGTTGTAGTTATAGATGCATGGCCTAATCTTTCTTTTACGACAAGATAATCTTCTCCTTGATTTATTAGCAGTGAAGCATGTGAATGCCTGAAGTCGTGAATTCTTATCTTTTTTAAAGAACTATTTCTTTGCAATATTTTTTTATATTGTTTTTCGATTGAATCTTTAGTTATTGTAATAGGGCTATTTTGAAATATCTGTAGATCATCTAGGTTAGTTGTAAATTCTTTCAATCTCTCATGCTGTATCTGTTTCCAGTCTTCTAGTGTCTCCACTAGTTTGGCGTTCATGATGATTCTTCGGGTTCCAGCTTTTGTCTTTGTACTACTAATGTGTTCTTCACCTTTTTTAACGTATACTGATTTGCTTACATGGATTGTATTTGTTGAAAACTCTATATCCTTCCACGTTAGAGCAAGTGCTTCTCCCAGTCTTAGACCAGTAAAAAATAAAACTGTGAATAGTAATTTGATATTGTATTCATCGTCGTTAAATAGTGTTAAGAAGTGCTTGAATTCTTTTATTGTCCAGAAATTTAATTTTGCTTTTTCTATTGGTAATTTTTTTAGCATTCCTACAGGATGTTCCTTGTAAAATCCCTTTCTTAATCCAACATCCAGAATTTTCTTTAGTAAAATTATAATTTTATTAATAGTATTTGGACTTAGCTTCTTTTCCGAGTTTTGAGCATTTTTATCTCTTAGATGTTCTCTGAATTGATAGATATCTTCATAAGTTAATTTAGCTACATCATCAACTTTTTCAAAATAGTTTTTTATATGCCTGTTATAGTTGTTTTCTTGTGTATCTATATAGCTTTGTTTTCTGTTGTTTATTTTATCCTCTTCTTTTAAGAGATCATAAAGGATATCAATTGATATTTTTGAGTTGAAACTTTTTTCTTTAAGTTCGACACTTCGTAAGTATTGTTCGGCCTCCAATGCTTCTTTTTTAGTTTTGAATCCTTTTCTTACAATTCTACGTTGTTTTAGAGATATTGGATTTATACCATTGGAAACATCGACAATCCAAGTTCCGTCTCTACTTTTACGTAAAGCCATAAGCTACGCTTCTTTCTGGAGTTCAATTCCTAATAGTTCTTCAGCGACACTGGCTGGAATTGTACCAATCCGTTTGTTATCGTAGATGTTAAAACCACGATTCACTAATAGTAATTTACCGGTATGGATAATCTTTCTTGCAGTTCCTGGAGCAAATCCAAGTTCGACAAGGTCATCTTTTGTTACAGTTTTAATCATGTTATCTCCTTTTCTATTCAGATTAAGTAAGGGGAGGATTAACTCCCCTTGTCTGATACTTATTTTTGTTTTACATCTACTAAATGGATAGCATCCGCCTTGTAATACATTGTTGTGCTAATCATAGTAGCTTGTAAATTGTCAAATGTAACTGGTACTTCATCCATTGCTTGGATATAGTCATTATCAACCAAGGCATCTGGATTGTCTACTGAGACTTGGGTTGATTTCTTTTTGAATTGTCCATCCTTGATTGTTACATTGTATTTCCAACCAATGATTTTATCGGTATTAAAACGTCTTTCGCTACCATCTCGGTTTTTGATAATTTCTCCGTTTGCATCTGCTCGGACTTCCGTTTCAAATTTTGGAATGACTTCATCCAATTCAAATTTTGTTCCAATGTTATTAAAATTCCAGTCATTTTGTGAAAGCATTTTTGCCATAGTTAATTTCTCCTTTTAATATTTTCTTTGATTGTAGGGATCAAATCCTCTCGTTTAAAGAGTATTGCTCTTTCTATTAATCCACTTGCTAAATCTGGTGGATATTCCATATTGTTGAGTGCGAGATAGTTAGATTTCTCATACTCATGCAGTAAGTTATTGTCGTATAGAAATTTATACGCTTTTAGAATAGCTCCTGAACCTTTATAGGTAAACCATTCTAATTTTTGTTCTAGTTCTGTTTTTGATTTTGAAATAATGATAGAGACGGGTTTTGAATGGCCTAAAAACTTTTCCCAAGATCTCAAAGGTTTTGAGAAATAGCTATCACTATAGAACCTCACTTTTTCTTTGAGATATCCCTTGGTAAAGTTGAGAAGATCTATTTCTGAATGCAACCATTCTTGAATGAAGTAGTGAGCTTTTTCTTTCCTAAGTTCTAACTCAGTTCTTATCCAATTTTCTATATACCGCTTGCTGATACCGAGCTTCTCAGCTCGTTCTAAGCGTTTATCGTAAATTCTAAGTCTTTCGTCATCATTGGGTTTTCTCAAATATAAGGTCTGGCCGATTGTTTCATCTCCGTAGGTATTGTAGTAGGTGCTTTTTCCATATATAAAGCGTTTCTTCTGACAAATCTTTAGAAGCTGATTAGGAGTGAAATAGGGTGTTTCATTAAAATCATCTATTGCAATATCAATTCGTCTTACTGAAAAATGATTGTAATTGTAGTAGAGGTTGTTCAAAAACTGTCTTTCGGACAGACTATTTGGATCTAATACCATATCTCTATAGAACTCGAGTGCCTGTCCTGACATGACAAGCATGTAGGACGACTCTTTCGCTCCATAGTAGATACGGATATTCCCATAATGAAGCTGGCTATCATAGTTATAGTATTTAAGGCTCCCTTTATTCTCAATAAATAGGTCATAGTCAAGAAATAGAATGTCTTCGATTATTTCTCTTGGCGAAAATTCAGTCTTATCAAACTGAATTTGAATCCAGTCAAATACAGAACGTAAATGTTCATTTTTTGCCATAGATTTTGATTCAACTTTTTGCTTAATTTTGCCACCCTTAAAATCTCCGAAACCCTTGGAAATACTGAATTCTTTCGATGGTACACCTAACTTGCAGAGGGTGGTGTTACTACACACCCTATCGGTCAAAAATGGTCCGTCCGCATCTACGCTCATTTTCGGCTTTCTGCCTCATGGCTCAGCCGAAAACTCGCTATTAGCCGAACCTATTTTTTGACCTCTTGTTAACAAACCCTAGTAAGCCGGTTTGCATCGACTCTTCAATATCTTGGATTTTCTTTTTTAGGTTGGAATTCTCAATTTTTATCAGTCGCATTTCTCGCTTAAATTCCTGTTTTAAGGCGCTCAGTTCATCGTAGAGCTCATCTATTACTTGGTTTAGGGATTCATGTTCATTGTCTGCTAGACTCCCAAATACGGCTTGTATAGCCTCTTTTAGACCTATTTCAAGTTTTAGTTTAGCTAACTTTTGAAATTGTCTAAGGTCTTCGTCTGTAAAATCATAGGCAACTGTATAACTTAATTGATGAGTTCTGGGATTTCTACTGATAGGAACTTTAATTTTCTTAAATTCCTTGCCACTTATCTCTTTAATCAGTTGAATCCAATTTTTAAGAGTAGAGGTAGAGTTTAGGCCAGAAATTTGATTGACTAACTCTTTATTGGTCATCTTTTTGTGAAACCTCCGAAATTTTCTTGTGCAACTGAAGAGTTTTCTGTGGTATAATTGTTACATAATATGTTTTGATCTTGGAACGAACGGCACATTTGTTTCAAGATTTTTTATTTTGTCGAATCTTACCTCCTTTATTAAAATTTTTTAAATCGACTACTAGTTACATACGCTTTTACCTCCTTTTATGCTATAATATTCTCAATGGAATATTCAATCTCAAAATAAATATTCCTTATGGAATAATTCTATTTTATACCGTTTGGAATATTTTGTCAAGCTAAAATATACGAATAAGAATATCTATAGGAGAATTATGTATACAGAGGATTATAAATTTTCAGAGAGGTTAAAAACTCTCAGAAAATCAAAAAAGTTAACTCAAGTACAAATATCGGAATTAATTGGAGTTCAACAAGGGACATATTCTCGGTGGGAGAATGGAACGTTAGAACCAGGATTAGAATTCGTTGTGAAATTGGCAAATATCTTTGGGACTACTACAGATTATTTGCTGGGACAAAAACCTTATTCAATTATCAGTAGTTTACCTCTAGAACAATTAGATCTTACCAATATTGCAAACTTTTCAAAGGATGAGTTTGATATTTTGAAACATTCAATAGCAGTTTCGGTGGCAAGAAATAAAATAAAGGCAACAGAACTAAAAGATAGAGTTATAGAAAAAAATCAGTTGTCAGAAAAAGATGCAGAACTTTTGAATAAGATTTTTGAAGAAGTTAAAACTTATTGGGAAAATTAGGAGGACGCTAGTCTTCAAAATTCCCTCCCAAAATGTGTCCAAAATATTGACAGAATTCTAGCTTTTCATTATAGTTCTTATGGAACTTTTTTTCTACAACAAAATAGGCTCCATAATATCCATAGGGGATTTACCCACTACAAATAGTATAGAGCCGGTTTTATTAATGTCCTGCATTTCCTAATAAGTTAACCATGACAACACCAATGATAATCAAAATTAAACCGATAATGCTATAAACATTTAGTGTTTCTTTGAAAATCATTACTGCGATAGAGGATATCAAAACTAAACCGACAGCTGACCATGTTGCATAAGCTATTCCTACAGGAATTTTTTGCATTGCTAGTGAGAGGAAATAGAAACAAACGCCATAGCTAAGTAGGGCAGAAACGGTTGGAATAGGCTTTGTAAAACCGTCTGATAATTTCAAAAGGTTAGTTCCCAATATCTCTCCTACAATGGCGATAAAAAGATAAAAGTATGACATGTCTTTAACCTCCTATATGTCATGTTTTTGCTCTAAGAGCTATTATAGCTATCCGTTTTTTATAAATCTTGGCACAAGTCATGAGAATTTGTAGTAAAACTGTGGCAGACACTTTTTCAGAACCAATAGCTGATAAGTTTAGTATATCATAAGATAAATTTTAAATAAAGTCTTGATTTATTTCAATGTCTTGCGTGGTCTCGATTTTACTGGTAAAATTACTTTTAAGAACTTTAAAAAAGAGGCTTCTATATTTGACAAAACAATGACTTGTTGTCCCGAATGTGGGCATCCTTTGGAGAAAAAATTTTTAAAAGATGAGGGAGATATTCCTTATTGTTCACAATGTGCGAGTTTTCGTTTTCCAGTCTTTAATACAGCAATTAGTGCGATTTTATTTAATGAAAAACATGATAAGATTCTCTTGATTAAGCAATATGACATGGCTGAGCATATTTTGCTAGCTGGTTATGTGTCTAATGATATTCACAACCAATTTCTACAATCATTAAAGACAATTAATTTAGCCTCTCTTATTACGGATATGGGTAATAAAATTGCACAAAACTAGTCCAAAACTCTTTTTAATAAGGAGTATACTTTCTAGCATTTTATAGTTACTAAAAAGTATCTAAACTTTGGAAGTGATACTAAGTTTTAAAAAATATTATGGAAAAAAAGCTTATAAAATCAATATTTCTGAGATTTAAAACTAATAATATTAGACTCAAAATCCAGTGTCCGCAAGGACGTGCCGGTTCGACCCCGGCCGCCGGTATAGTAATAAAGACAAGGTTTTTGGACCTTGTTTTTTGATTTGGTGAAGATTTTGATATTTTTTCTTTAAGTACAGATAACTGATGAATCATCTTTTTATTCTTATTCTAGTCATTTTTAGTGTATTTTTGGTATAATATTACTTATTCACAATTTATTTTGATTATGAAAGAGTTTGGTGATTAATGTCTCGGTCTGTTGAATTACTAAAGAAACGTTACTTAAAGAATATAAAAGAGAACTCAGATTTATTTATTGGAATTGAGTTAGAATTTCCTATTGTAAATTTAGCGGGTAAGGCTACAGATGGTGAAGTTGTTAAGGACCTCTTTCGGTATTTACCATCAGTATTGGGCTTTACTATCGAAAAAGAGGATGATTTTGGGAATCCAATTCAGTTACTTGATCCAGTCAGCCAAGATACGATCTTATTTGAGGTTGCTTATACGACGATTGAGTTTGCATTCGGAAAGGCCGAATCTATCCAAGAGGTGGAAGAACGCTTTAACTTCTATATGGCTACGATTCAGAATAAGTTGGGGGGAGCTAATCATGCTATTGTTGGCTGCGGCATTCATCCCAACTGGGATAAAAATGAGAATTGTCCAGTGGCTTATCCCCGCTATCAGATGTTGATGGATTATCTGAATTTGAGTAGAAATGTAACTAAATCAGATTTACATCATTTCCCTGAGTATGGAGCCTTTATATGTGGGAGTCAGGTTCAACTAGACATTTCAAGGTTCAACTACCTGCGTGTTATCAATGCTTTTACGCAAATTGAAGCTGCTAAAGCTTATTTGTTTGCAAATTCTGAGTTTTCAGGGGCAGATTGGGATACCAAAATTTCGAGAGATATTTTTTGGGAAGAATCCATGCATGGTATCTATCCAGAGAATGTTGGTGTCAATACTAGACTATTTAAAGATGAGGATGATTTTTTTGACTATTTAAATCATTCTGCGATTTTTACTGCGGAGCGTGATGGGCAGACCTATTATTTTTATCCGATTCAGGCTAGGGACTATTTGGCTACACCTGAAATCCAAGCATTTACCCTTAATGGGGATGAGGTGTTAATTCATCCTCAGGAGGAAGATTTCCAAACTCATCGTAGTTACCAGTACCAAGACTTAACGACTCGAGGGACAGTTGAGTTTCGTAGTGTGTGTACTCAGCCGCTTGATAGGACTTTTGCTTCTGCAGCCTTTCATTTGGGCTTGTTGGTTCATTTAGACAAGCTTGAAGCTTACTTGCGAACTGCTCCATTTTTTACCACAGCTGGTCGTGATTATAAGCTTTTAAGACGACAATTTTCTAAGAAAAAACTTACAGATGAAGAAGAAGCTGCGGTTCTCGAGTTTTCTAAAGACTTACTCACCCTTGCTGAGGAGGGGCTGGAGAAAAGAGATAAGCAAGAAATGGTTTATTTAGAGCCTTTGAAGAAAGAATTGGGATTATAATTTCTCTTATAAAGGGAGAATTTTCTGAAAAATCATGATATAATGGAAGAGACTATAGATAAAGGATAGAGATTCATGACATTAGTTTATCAATCAACGCGTGATGCCAATAATACAGTAACTGCCAGCCAAGCTATTTTGCAAGGTTTGGCGACGGATGGTGGTCTGTTTACACCACTTACTTATCCAAAGGTGGATTTGGACTTTGAAACATTAAAAGATGCTTCTTACCAAGAAGTGGCCAAATTAGTTTTATCAGCCTTTTTAGATGACTTTACGGCTGAGGAGTTGAACTACTGTATCAACAATGCCTACGATAGCAAGTTTGATACTCCAGCTATTGCGCCATTGGTGAAACTGGATGGGCAATACAACTTGGAATTGTTCCATGGTTCAACGATTGCCTTTAAAGATATGGCCTTGTCTATCTTGCCATACTTTATGACGACAGCCGCTAAAAAGCATGGTTTGGAGAACAAGATTGTCATTTTGACAGCGACATCTGGTGATACTGGAAAAGCTGCTATGGCAGGGTTTGCGGATGTGCCTGGAACTGAGATTATCGTCTTTTATCCAAAGGATGGTGTCAGCAAGGTACAAGAGTTGCAAATGACTACTCAGACTGGCGACAATACTCATGTTATCGCTATTGATGGAAACTTTGATGATGCACAAACAAATGTGAAACATATGTTTAACGATGTAGCTCTTCGTGAAAAATTGGCTGCCAATAAACTGCAATTTTCATCAGCTAACTCTATGAACATTGGTCGTTTGGTGCCACAGATTGTTTATTATGTTTATGCCTACGCTCAGTTGGTCAAGTCTGGTGAGATTGTGGCTGGTGAAAAGGTCAACTTCACAGTACCGACAGGAAACTTTGGAAATATCTTGGCTGCCTTTTATGCTAAACAAATCGGTCTTCCAGTTGGCAAATTAATCTGTGCTTCAAATGACAATAATGTTTTAACTGACTTCTTTAAAACACGTGTTTACGATAAGAAACGTGAGTTTAAAGTAACAACTAGTCCATCTATGGATATCTTAGTATCTTCAAACTTGGAGCGTTTAATTTTCCATCTTTTGGGGAATGATGCGGTTAAGACAGCTGAACTCATGAATGCCTTGAGTACACAAGGACAATATGAATTGACAGACTTTGATGCAGCGATTCTGGAACTCTTTGCAGCTGAATATGCGACTGAGGAAGAAACTGCGGCAGAAATTAAACGTGTTTATGATACAGATGCTTATATTGAGGATCCACATACGGCGGTTGCCTCAGCAGTTTATAGAAAATACCAAGAGGCTACTGGCGATGCGACTAAGACAGTGATTGCTTCAACAGCTAGTCCTTACAAGTTCCCAGTGGTTGCAGTAGAAGCTGTAACAGGGAAAGTAGGCTTAACTGACTTTGAAGCTTTGGCTCAATTACATGACATTTCAGGAGTGGCAGTGCCACCAGCGGTTGATGGCCTTGAAACGGATCCAGTTCGTCATAAAACAACAGTGGCAGCTGCTGACATGCAAGCAGCGGTTGAGGCTTATCTAGGACTTTAAGACAGAGGGAGTAAACTCGGTTGGGAAACCAACTGAGTTTCTTTTCATCAGGAGGAAGGATTGTTTAAGAAAAATAAAGACATTCTTAATATTGCATTGCCAGCTATGGGCGAAAACTTTTTGCAGATGCTCATGGGTATGGTGGACAGTTATTTGGTCGCTCACTTGGGCTTAATCGCTATTTCAGGTGTTTCAGTGGCTAGCAATATTATCACGATTTACCAGGCGATTTTTATCGCTCTGGGAGCTGCTATTTCCAGTGTTATTTCAAAAAGTATGGGGCAGAAAGATCAGTCCAAGTTGGCTTATCACGTGACAGAAGCGCTGAAGATTACCTTGCTACTAAGTTTTCTTTTAGGGGCTTTATCCATCTTTGCTGGGCAAGAAATGATTGGACTTTTGGGAACTGAGCAGGAGGTGGCTGAGAGTGGTGGGCTCTACCTATCTTTGGTGGGTGGATCGATTGTTCTCTTGGGCTTGATGACCAGTCTAGGTGCCTTGATTCGTGCAACGCATAATCCGCGTCTACCCCTCTATGTTAGTCTTTTATCCAATGCCTTGAATATTCTTTTTTCAAGTCTAGCCATTTTTATCCTTGATATGGGCATAGCGGGTGTTGCTTGGGGAACTATCTTGTCTCGTTTGGTTGGTCTTGGGATTTTGTGGTCGCAATTAAAGCTACCTTTTGAGAAACCGACTTTTGGACTGGATAAAGACTTACTGATCTTGGCTTTGCCAGCAGCTGGAGAGCGCCTCATGATGAGGGCTGGAGATGTGGTTATCATTGCCTTGGTCGTTTCTTTTGGGACGGAGGCAGTGGCGGGAAATGCAGTTGGAGAAGTCTTGACCCAGTTTAATTATATGCCTGCCTTTGGCGTCGCTACGGCAACGGTCATGCTGGTGGCTCGAGCGGTTGGAGAGGATAATTGGAAAAGAGTAGATAATTTGAGCAAACAAACCTTTTGGCTCTCTCTGCTCCTCATGTTGCCCTTAACTCTCAGTATCTATGCCTTGGGGACACCATTGACTCATCTCTATACGACCGACCCTGTAGCAGTCGAAGCGAGCGTTTTGGTGGCACTGTTTTCTCTATTGGGGACTCCCATGGCGACAGGGACAGTTATATATACGGCAGTTTGGCAGGGCTTGGGAAATGCTCGCCTCCCCTTTTATGCGACAAGTATTGGGATGTGGTGTATCCGTATAGGAACAGCCTATCTTATGGGTATTGTTCTTGGTTGGGGCTTGCCTGGTATTTGGGCAGGGACTCTCTTGGATAATGGTTTCCGTTGGTTATTTCTACGTTACCGTTACCAGCGTTATATGAGTTTGAAAGGATAGAAGATGCAAAAAACAGCTTTTATTTGGGATTTAGACGGGACTTTATTGGATTCTTACGAAGCGATTTTGTCAGGGATTGAGGAGACTTTTGGTCAGTTTTCTATTCCTTATGATAAGGAGAAAGTGAGAGAGTTTATCCTCAAGTTTTCTGTGCAGGATTTGCTGGTGCAGGTGGCAGAAGAGAGAAATCTGAATGCGGAAGTGCTCAATCAGGTACGTGCCCAGAGCCTGGCTGAGAAGAATGCTCAGGTAGTTTTGATGCCATGTGCGCGTGAGGTGTTGAATTGGGCAGACCAAGTAGGGATTCGGAACTTTGTTTACACTCATAAAGGGGACAATGCTTTTACTATTCTAAAGGATCTGGGATTGGAATCCTATTTTACAGAGATTTTAACCAGTCAGAGTGGCTTTGAGCGCAAGCCTAGTCCAGAAGCGGCTACCTATTTGTTAGACAAGTATCAGCTGGATCCTGAGAAGACCTATTATATAGGGGACCGGACTTTAGATGTGGAATTCGCCCAGAATAGCGGCATTCAAAGCATCAACTTTTTAGAGTCTTCTTTTGAAGGCAATCACATGATTCGAGCACTAGCAGATATTCCTCATATTTTTGAGAGTAAGTAACGAGAAGATTGTGTCAGTTGTGTGACAGAGACCTAACAAACTATTTCAAGTAATCGAGTTTGTTACAAGGAATAGACAGTTCTGTTAAATAGGCCCGAGAGGGCTTTTTTTCTGCTTTTTTTGTGTTATGATAGACAGGTACTCATTTGAAAGGAATATGAACGAATGAAGAAAAGAATTATTTTAGCCTCAACAGTAGCCTTATCTCTTGCTCCCGCATTAGGAGCTAAAGCTCAAGAAATCTCTTGGACAGCACGTAGCGTTGAGCAAATTCAAAATGATGTGACGAAAAACGAGAACAAAAACAGCTATACAGTTCAGTATGGTGATACCCTGAGCACGATTGCAGAAGCTTTGGGAGTAGATGTGACCGTTCTTGCTAATTTGAACAAAATTACTAATATGGACTTGATTTTCCCAGATACTCTCCTCACTACAACTGTCAATGAGGAAGAAGAGGTAACGGAAGTTGAAATCCAAGCTCCTCAAGCAGATGCTAGTGAAGAAGTGACGACTGCGACAGCTGATTTGACGACAAATCAAGTGACAGTTGATGAACAAACAGTTCAAGTAGAAGACCTTTCTCAACCAATTGAGGAAGCTCCAACTGCAACAGAGACTGAAAAACCAGCAGAAGTAGCGCCAAGTTCAGAAGTTCCTGAGACAGCGACAGTTACTGAAGAGACACCATCTACAGAAACACCTGTAGCTGAAGAAACAGCTGAAACGACTTCAGCGGAAGCACCAGTAGCAGAAACAACTCGCCCAGTTGAAGAAGAAGCTCCTCAAGCAGCGACTCCAGCTACCGAAGAAACGGCAGCAACAACTCCAGCAGAAGCCCCAGTAGCAGCTGCTCCAGCAACTGAAACGCCTGCTGATACAACAGGAACAAGTGCAACAGAAGAAACAGCAGCATCAACAGCAACTTCTGACACTGCAACTTCGACTTATCAAGCAGAGCAAAGCCAAACTCCTTCAAGAACTTATTCAGCTCCAGCGGCTCCTGACTATGCAGGACTTGCTGTAGCTAAGTCTGAGAATGCAGGTCTTCAACCACAAACAGCAGCCTTTAAAGAAGAAGTAGCCAACTTGTTTGGGATTACATCCTTTAGTGGCTACCGTCCTGGTGACAGTGGGGACCATGGTAAAGGTTTGGCCATCGACTTCATGGTTCCAGTGAGTTCAGCACTCGGGGATCAAATTGCAGAATATGCAGTCAAAAATATGGCTAGCCGTGGTATCAACTACATCATCTGGAAACAACGTTTCTACGCTCCATATGATAGTAAATATGGACCAGCCTACACGTGGAATCCAATGCCAGACCGTGGCAGCGTAACCGAAAACCACTATGACCACGTTCACGTTTCAATGAACTAATCATTAAAATGGAAGTTGGGAACTGATTGAGTTCTCGCTTCTTTTTTTGTGTCATTCCTTCAGGATAAACAAGAAGATTATTCTGAAGCAAGGTGGGCCTGCTATTTTGACTCTGCTGAGTATGTTACTTTTGAAATAAGAAAACCAGCGTCCTGAACGACGCTGGTTTTTGTATGCTCTTATCCATTTCGACGTTTACGGGCTAGTAGGGCTCTATAAAAGAAGATATGATTGTTCTGGATATAGGGAAGGATTGAAAAGCTAGCAATTCCAAAAGTAATCCAGTTAAGGAAGTACCAAGGGAGTAGTTGTAGATCGAGAACAAAGCGTTGAAATTTGTAACCCTTCATCAAGAAACGGCTGGTTTTCAGGATTTGACGGGGTTTAGCCTGTCCTAAATCCAGAGTGTCGCAGAGGAGGAATTCTACCTGCGAGTAGGCATAATGTTGTGGAACGTAGAGGATGTTCCCTACAATCATCAAGATGAGACTCGCGAAAAAGTAGAGCCCAAAGGTCAGAAGGAACTGCTCTGTTTCAACGGATGAGAGGTCTAATTTTGGAAATTCAGGATGTAGGGCGACAAATCTCCGAGCTAAGAGATTGCTATAAAAGAGAAAATAAACGCCTACTAAGTTTGGAATGCTCCATAAAAAAAGGTAGAAACGTTTGAGAAGCAGGGTCAGGAAGGTTTGCGAGAAGCGTTCTTCGGCAAAGAGGGATAGGCTAGCTTTTACTGAGAGTTCTGTATCAGGATCCTTGAGGAGTCGGAGTGTCGCAAAAGCAGCACCTGCTAGAAAAATCGTGCTCACAAAAGAAACAACTAGCGGGAAGAGATAGGCTTGGAGCACTTGTGCCAGCATGCTGAAAAAGGATTGCTCTAAAACACTTTCTTGGAGACGAGCCAAGGGGTTGAGAAAGCCTGATAAGATGACCAGCATGCTAGGTAAGAGATAGACGAGAAAGAGGCGGGGATTTTCAGCCTGAAATTGCCTCGTCTGCAGACGAATGGTTTTTAAATCAATTTTTGGGTATTTCATTCTCTCATTATACCATAGTTCGTGACAGTTCCTAGTTTTTTTGATAAAATCATACAGTATGCCTTTGGGCACAAAGTATGAACTGGGACTGTCTTTCCCAGCTTCGGAGGTAGAAAATGTCAGATTCACCAATCAAATACCGTTTGATTAAGAAAGAAAAACATACAGGAGCTCGTCTGGGAGAAATCATCACCCCGCACGGTACTTTTCCAACGCCTATGTTTATGCCAGTTGGGACCCAAGCTACTGTAAAAACCCAGTCACCAGAGGAGTTGAAGGAGATGGGATCAGGGATTATCCTCTCTAATACCTATCATCTCTGGCTTCGCCCTGGAGATGAACTCATCGCACGCGCAGGTGGTCTCCACAAGTTCATGAATTGGGACCAACCAATCTTGACGGATAGTGGTGGTTTCCAGGTTTATTCCCTAGCTGATAGCCGAAATATCACCGAAGAAGGAGTAACCTTTAAAAACCATCTCAATGGTTCCAAGATGTTCCTATCGCCAGAAAAGGCCATCTCTATTCAGAATAATCTAGGCTCCGACATCATGATGTCTTTTGATGAATGTCCTCAGTTTTACCAACCTTATGACTACGTTAAGAAATCAATCGAGCGTACTAGCCGTTGGGCTGAGCGTGGTTTGAAGGCTCACCGTCGCCCGCATGACCAAGGTTTGTTTGGAATTGTACAGGGGGCAGGCTTTGAAGACCTTCGCCGTCAGTCAGCTCATGACCTTGTCAGCATGGATTTCCCAGGCTACTCTATCGGTGGTTTGGCAGTGGGAGAAACGCACGAAGAAATGAATGCCGTCTTGGACTTCACAACCCAACTTCTTCCTGAAAACAAACCTCGCTATTTGATGGGTGTGGGAGCGCCAGATAGCTTGATTGATGGAGTCATTCGTGGTGTAGATATGTTTGACTGTGTCTTGCCAACTCGTATTGCTCGTAACGGAACTTGTATGACCAGCCGAGGTCGTTTGGTTGTCAAGAATGCCCAATTCGCTGAAGATTTTACGCCACTGGATCCTGAGTGTGATTGCTACACATGTAAGAACTACACACGCGCTTATCTTCGTCACCTGCTCAAGGCTGATGAAACCTTTGGTATCCGCTTGACTAGTTACCACAATCTCTACTTCTTGCTCAACCTGATGAAGCAGGTCCGCCAAGCCATCATGGATGACAATCTCTTGGAATTTCGTGAGTATTTTGTAGAAAAATATGGCTACAACAAGTCAGGGCGCAATTTCTAAAGTGTAAAAATAGAATGCCAAAATCCTAAGTTTTCTCTTAGGATTTTTCCTATTTTTTTGATAGAATAGGGAGTATAATGGAATGGAAATTAGGTGGTGTTTTGCTTCCTAATTTAATGGAGAATAGACTCGTATGCGTATTAAATGGTTTTCCTTGATTAGGATTACAGGTTTACTTTTGGTGCTTTTGTACCACTTCTTTCAAACAATCTTTCCTGGAGGATTCTTTGGGGTAGATGTCTTTTTCACTTTTTCAGGATTTTTGATCACCTCCCTCCTTTTAGAAGAATTTGGGAAGGCACATCAGATTGATTTGTTGGGCTTTTTTAAGAGACGGTTTTACCGCATCGTGCCACCTGTAGTGCTGATGGTTTTGGTGACCATGCCTTTTACTTTCTTGGTTCGTCAAGACTATGTTGCTGGAATTGGTGGCCAGATAGCTGGAGTTCTCGGTTTTATGACCAACTTCTACGAAATGTTAACAGGGGGAAGTTATGAATCCCAGTTCATTCCGCATCTCTTTGTTCACAACTGGAGTCTAGCTGTTGAGGTTCACTACTATATCCTTTGGGGCTTAGCGGTTTGGTTCTTATCGAAACGTTCAAAATCTAGTAGTCAATTGAGAGGGATGGTCTTTCTCCTTTCTGCAGGAGCTTTTATCATTAGCTTTTTCTCCATGTTTATTGGTAGTCTAATGGCTAGTTCCTATTCATCTGTCTACTTTTCAAGTTTGACCCATGTCTACCCGTTCTTTTTAGGAAGTATATTTGCGACAGTTGTGGGGGTTCGTCAGACGAGCGACTTAGTCAAGCAGTTTGATCGGATGTGGGATATTCGTCAGAATCTACTGGTATTTGCTGCAGGTCTCTTGGTGTTAATGCTCTTGACTTTCTTTGTCAAGTTCACCTACCTGTTTGCGTACTTATTTGGCTTCTTGCTAGCAAGTTTAGCGGCAGTGACCATGATTTTTGCTGCGCGTGTCTTGCATGAGAAAACGCCTGAGATACAAGAACCTCGGATCATTACATTTTTAGCGGATACTAGTTACGCGGTTTATCTTTTCCACTGGCCTTTTTATATTATCTTTTCTCAGTTGATGAGTAATCTGCCTGCTGTTATTCTGACAATCATCTTTTCTTATTTCTTTGCTATCCTATCCTTCTATATTATTGAGCCATTGATTGCCGGTAAATCCAATCCTTTAATACGGAAGATTAGTCGATTGCCTCATATTAAACCAATTAGTGCTGGTGCTGCTGGCATTCTTACCCTGATTGCCTTGATTATCATAGCTATGGCTCCTCAAGTTGGAGCCTTTGAGACAGACTTGATGGTCAATGGTTTCAAGCAAGCTCAGACCAATATAGGACAAACAAAGACTCTGGCTGAACAAGCTGAAGTCAGTCGCCTAGGAATTTCTGAGGGAACGAGTCTGATTGGGGATTCAGTGACTTTACGTGCCAATACATCCTTAAAAGAGGCGCTTCCTGATGCAAATATCAATGCTCAGGTTAGTCGGACGACCAAGCAAGCCAATGACATCATGCTCAATAATAGCCAGAACAAGGCGCTTTTAAAAACAGTTGTCATTGCAACGGGGGTCAACAATCCTGAAGGCTATAAGAATGATTTGGACAGCATCGTGAACAATCTACCGAAAGGACACCATCTGATACTGGTGACACCTTATGAGGGAGACAAGAGCAAGGACACTTATGCATCAGTGGAGCAGTATGCGGCTTATGCGAGAGAATTAGCTGAAAAGAATCCATATGTGAGCGTCGCTGACTGGAATAAGGTCGCTAAGGAACACCCTGAAATCTGGGCTGGAACTGACCAAGTCCACTTTGGAAATGATAGCAACATGATTGAAGAAGGTGCTAAACTTTACGCAGAAACGATTGCAGCTGCTGTCAAGGCTGCTCAAGAGCTACCTGTAAAATCAAAATAAGATCAAAGAGTTGGAGAAATCCAGCTCTTTTAAAATATCTATGAAAAATAGGTCTATACCATTTACAAATGAAAAAGAAAGGTTTATAATGTAATTGACATAATAAATTCTAGAATCAATCTATCAAGGAGGTTATCATTATGCCTAATTATATTAAAGCGGATCAGTTTTTCTACCCACACGGAGTTCGTCGTGGCGGTTACTTGGAACTTGTGGATGGCAAGTTTGGCAAACATGTAGAACAGATTCCTGAAGGAGCTGAGGTGATTGACTATACCGGTTATAGCATTGCACCAGGACTTGTGGATACCCACATTCATGGATTTGGTGGTGTCGATGTCATGGACAATAACATCGAAGGAACCCTTCATACCATGAGTGAAGGCTTGCTTAGCACGGGTGTTACCAGCTTCTTGCCAACGACTTTGACTTCCTCTTACGAGCAGTTGCTTGCGGTAACTGAAAATATCGGTGCTCGTTACCAGGAAGCAAGTGGAGCCAAGATTCGTGGGATCTATTTTGAAGGCCCTTATTTCACAGAGAAATACAAAGGAGCTCAAAACCCTGCTTACATGAAAGATCCTCGTATGGATGAGTTTCGTGCTTGGCAAAAAGCAGCAAATGGCTTGCTTAATAAAATTGCCCTTGCACCAGAACGTGAAGATGTAGAAGACTTTGTTCGTACGATTACGGGCGAAGGTGTGACTGTTGCTCTTGGACACTCCAATGCGACATTTGATGAAGCTAAAAAAGCAGTCGACGCTGGAGCGAGTGTTTGGGTACATGCCTACAACGGAATGCGTGGGTTGACTCACCGTGAGCTCGGTATGGTGGGAGCCATGTATGAGTTGCCACATACTTACGCTGAATTGATTTGTGATGGTCACCATGTGGATCCAAAGGCCTGTGATATTTTGCTCAAACAAAAAGGAACTGAAAATATCGCTCTTATCACAGACTGTATGACAGCTGGTGGCTTGGAAGATGGAGACTACATGTTGGGAGAATTCCCAGTAGTAGTTGCCAATGGAACTGCTCGCCTCAAATCTACAGGCAATTTGGCAGGTTCTATCCTTAAACTCAAAGATGGTTTGAAAAATGTAGTCGAATGGGGCATTGCGAACCCGCATGAAGCAGTCATGATGGCCAGCCTCAACCCAGCAAAATCTGTTCACATCGATGATGTGTGCGGTCAAATCCGTGAAGGTTATGATGCTGACTTTATCGTCCTAGATAAAGATTTGGAATTGGTAGCAACCTACCTAGATGGTGTGAAACGTTATCAAGCCTAAGAAGATAAAAAATAGGGGTCAATAAGGGACTCCTATTTTTATTATCAGATGAAAATAATAGGATTAAAGAAATTCCTAATGTGGGAAACAAGCAAAATCCTTTTCTTGTAATAAAAAATTAGATATAATATACGGTACAAAGGAAGTAGTAAGAATGTATCGTGTTATAGAAATGTATGGGGACTTTGAACCGTGGTGGTTCATAGAAGGCTGGGAAGAAGATGTCATCATGAGTCAATCTTTTGACAAGTATTATGATGCTCTCAAATATTATAAGTTATGCTGGTTTGAGTTGGAAAAGAAGAATCCTCTTTATAAGAGTCGGAGTGATTTGATGACTATTTTTTGGGATCCTGCTGATAAACGCTGGTGTGATGAGTGTGATGAGT
Source organism: Streptococcus oralis (assembly GCF_023110055.1). GTDB lineage: Bacteria > Bacillota > Bacilli > Lactobacillales > Streptococcaceae > Streptococcus > Streptococcus oralis_BY. The sequence continues at coordinate 18,418 of NZ_JALDVG010000004.1, forward strand.
ATTTGCAACAGTACCATTCTTTGGCACTTTTACAGGATGAGCAAGTCATCCCCGATGAAAAGCTACGTCCAGGTTATGAAAAACAAACAGGTCAAGAAAAGCACCGTTCTTGCCGCATGAAATGGAGATAAAAAAAGCAACTTTTTAAGTTGCTTTTTTTATTTTTTTGCGAATAGTTAGATAAGGAGGGCGGTATGGTACAAGAAATTGCACAAAAAATTATTGCTACTGCGAAAGAAAAGAAGGCTCAGGATATCTATTTTATTCCCAAGGAAAAGTCCTACGAACTTCACATGCGGATTGGAGACGAACGGTGTCTCGTTGACTCCTATGAGTTTGATATTTTAGCTGCTGTGATTAGTCATTTTAAGTTTGTAGCGGGTATGAATGTAGGAGAGAAGAGACGTAGTCAGCTGGGCTCTTGCGACTATCAGCATGGGGAGAAGGTGTCTTCTCTGCGTTTGTCTACCGTGGGAGATTATCGGGGGTATGAGAGTTTGGTCATTCGTTTGTTGCACGATGAGGAAAGAGAGTTGCGATTTTGGTTTCAGGATCTAGCAGAATTAGGGGAACAACACAGGCAAAGGGGCCTCTACCTTTTTGCAGGTCCAGTTGGAAGTGGCAAGACGACCTTGATGCACGAATTGGCCAAGTCACTTTTTAAGGGGCAGCAGGTCATGTCCATCGAAGATCCTGTCGAAATCAAGCAGGACGACATGCTCCAGTTGCAGTTGAATGAGGCGATTGGATTGACCTATGAAAATCTGATCAAACTGTCTCTCCGGCATCGTCCGGACCTCTTGATTATTGGTGAAATTCGGGATAGCGAGACGGCGCGTGCAGTGGTCAGAGCCAGTTTGACAGGTGCGACAGTCTTTTCAACCATTCATGCCAAGAGTATCCGAGGAGTTTATGAACGCCTTCTGGAGTTGGGTGTGACGGAGGAGGAACTAGCAGTTGTCCTGCAAGGAGTCTGCTACCAGAGATTAATCGGGGGAGGAGGAATCGTTGACTTTGCAAACAAAGACTATCAAGAACACCAGCCAACTAGCTGGAATGAGCAGATTGATCAGCTTCTTAAAGATGGACATATCACAAGTCTTCAGGCTGAAACGGAAAAAATTAGCTACAGCTAAGCAGAAGAAAATCATCACCCTGTTTAACAACCTCTTTTCCAGTGGCTTTCATTTGGTGGAAATTATTTCTTTTTTGGGCAGAAGTGCCCTGCTGGAAAAGGACTATGTGGCCCAGATGCACCAAGGCTTGTCTCAGGGGAAATCCTTCTCAGAAATGATGAACAGCTTGGGTTTTTCAAGTGCCATCGTGACCCAATTATCCCTAGCTGAAGTTCATGGAAATCTCCATCTGAGTCTGGGGAAGATAGAAGAATATCTGGATAATTTGTCCAAGGTCAAGAAAAAATTAATCGAAGTGGCGACCTATCCCCTGATTTTGCTGGGATTTCTCCTGCTAATCATGCTGGGATTGAGAAACTATCTACTCCCCCAACTGGACAGTAGCAATATCGCCACCCAAATCATTGGCAATCTGCCACAAATATTTCTGGGACTAGTGCTGGTTTGCGCTCTATCTGTACTTTTAGCCCTCACTTTCTACAAAAGAAGTTCCAAGATGCGGGTCTTCTCAATGTTAGCACGGATTCCCTTTCTGGGAATCTTTGTCCAGACCTATCTGACAGCCTATTATGCGCGTGAATGGGGCAATATGATTTCGCAGGGAATGGAGCTGACGCAGATTTTTCAGATCATGCAGGAACAAGGTTCCCAGCTCTTTAAAGAAATCGGTCAAGATCTGGCTCAAGCCCTGCAAAATGGCCGCGAATTTTCTCAGACTATAGGAACCTATCCTTTCTTTAAAAAGGAGTTGAGTCTCATCATCGAGTATGGGGAAGTCAAGTCCAAGCTGGGGAGTGAGTTGGAAATCTATGCTGAGAAGACTTGGGAAGCCTTTTTTACCCGAGTTAATCGTACCATGAATCTGGTGCAGCCACTGGTTTTTATCTTTGTGGCCCTGATTATCGTTTTACTTTATGCGGCAATGCTTATGCCCATGTATCAAAATATGGAGGTAAATTTTTAAAATGAAAAAACTCATGACAAATTTAAAAAAAGCCAAGGTTAAAGCTTTCACTTTGGTAGAAATGTTAGTCGTCTTGCTTATCATCAGCGTACTTCTCTTGCTCTTTGTGCCCAATTTGACCAAGCAAAAGGATGCCGTAGATGATAAAGGAAAAGCTGCTGTTGTCAAGGTCGTGGAAAGCCAGGCAGAACTCTATCGTTTGGATAAAAATGATGACGCCAGTCTCAGCAAATTACAAGCGGACGGCCGTATCACAGCTGAGCAAGCTAAAGCTTATAAAGACTATCATGCAAAACAAAAAACAAGTCAAACTGTTGCAGATTAAGGCCTTTACTATGTTGGAAAGTCTCCTTGTTTTGGGACTTGTGAGTGTTCTTGCTTTGGGCTTGTCCGGATCAGTTCAGTCCAGTTTTGCAGCGGTAGAGGAGCAGATTTTCTTTATGGAGTTTGAAGAACTCTATCGGGAAACGCAAAAACGCAGTGTAGCCAGTCAGCAAAAGATCAGTCTGAACTTAGATGGACAGACGATCAGCAATGGCAGTCAAAACTTGACCGTTCCTAAAGGAATTCAGGCACCCTCAGGACAAAGCATTATATTTGACCGAGCTGGAGGCAATTCGTCCCTGGCTAAGGTTGAATTTCAAACCAGCAAAGGAGCGATTCGCTATCAATTATATCTAGGAAATGGAAAAATTAAACGCATTAAGGAAACAAAAAATTAGGGCAGTAATCTTACTAGAAGCAGTAGTAGCTTTGGCTGTGTTTGCCAGCATTGCGACCCTTCTTTTGGGGCAAATTCAGAAAAATAGACAAGAAGAGGCAGAAATCTTGCAAAAGGAAGAAGTCTTGCGTGTAGCTAAGATGGCTCTGCAAACAGGGCAAAATCAGGTAAACATAAATGGAGTTGAGATTCAGGTATTTGCTAGTGAAAAAGGAGTGGAGGTCTACCATGGTTCAGAGAAGTTACTCGACCTTAAAGAGCAGTAAGGTAAGAGCGTTTACTCTCTTAGAATCACTGATTGCCCTTATCGTCATTAGCGTAGGCTTGCTCCTTTTTCAAGCTATGGGTCAGCTTCTCATTTCAGAAGTTCGTTACCAGCAGCAAAGCGAGCAAAAGGAGTGGCTCTTGTTTGTGGATCAACTGGAGGCAGAGTTAGAGCGTTCGCAGTTTGAAAAGGTAGAAGGCAATCGCCTCTACATGAAACAGGATGGTAAGGATATCTCTATAGGGAAATCTAAATCGGATGATTTTCGGAAGACCGATAGCAGTGGACGGGGCTACCAACCTATGGTTTATGGACTTAAATCAGCTCAAATTACAGAGGGAAATCAACTGGTTCGCTTCCGTTTCCAGTTTCAAAAAGGCTTAGAAAGGGAGTTCATCTATCGTGTGGAAAAAGCAAAAAGTTAAGGCAGGCGTTCTCTTATATGCAGTCACCATGGCAGCTATTTTTAGCCTTTTGTTGCAGTTTTATTTGAACCGGCAAGTCGCCCATCACAAAGACTATACCCTAAACAAAGAGAAGTTGGCAGCTTTTGCCATGGCCAAGCGAAGTAAGGATAAGGCTGAGCAAGAAAGTGGGGAACAAGTTTTTAACTTAGGAAAAGTCAGGTATCACAATACGAAAACAGGTTTTGCAACAAGTGTTCGTATGAATAAGGGAGACTATGAATTTCTCTTTCCTCCGATGGAAAACCAAGAAAAGAAAACAGCTAAAAAGGAAGAGGTAGCGACTGATTCAAGCAATCAAGCAGGGAAGAAAAAATCAGAAGAAAAGCCTGAAAAGAAAGATAATTCCTAGTCAATTCAACTACTTTGTGCTAAACTAAAAACATGAAACACGATTTTAATCACAAAGCAGAAACCTTTGATTCCCCTAAAAATATCTTCCTTGCAAACTTGGTTTGTCAAGCAGTTGAAGCACAGATTGATTTTCTATCAGACAAGGAAATACTGGACTTTGGTGGTGGAACGGGTCTGTTAGCTTTGCCTCTAGCTAAGCAAGCCAAGTCGGTTACCCTTGTGGACATTTCAGAGAAAATGCTGGAGCAAGCCCGTTTGAAAGCAGAGCAACAAGACATCAAGAATATCCAGTTTTTGGAGCAGGATTTACTGGCAAATCCCTTGGAGCAGCAATTTGACCTGATTGTTGTCAGTCGGGTTCTTCATCATATGCCTGATATAGATGCGACTCTTGCCATGTTTCACCATCACCTTAGGGAGAATGGACAGGTCTTCATTGCTGATTTTACTAAGATAGAGCCTAACCATCATGGTTTTGATTTAGCTGAACTGGAAACCAAGCTCGCTCAGAATGGTTTTTCAAGCATTGACAGTCAGATTCTCTATAGTGCTGAAGGTCTTTTCCTCGGAAATTATTCAGAACTCTTTTTAACAGTAGCCCAAAAATCACTCGCTGACTAAAGCAGTGATTTTTTCTCTTCAGATGGAAAAAAGGAGGGAAATTTGATAAGATAGGAATATGGATTTTGAAAAAATTGAACAAGCTTATACGTATTTACTAGAGAATGTCCAAGTCATCCAAAGTGATTTGGCGACCAACTTTTATGATGCCTTAGTAGAGCAAAATAGTATCTACCTAGATGGCGAGACAGAGCTGGAGCAGGTCAAGGAGAACAATCAAGCCCTTAAGCGCTTAGCGCTTCGCAAGGAAGAGTGGCTCAAGACCTACCAGTTTCTCTTGATGAAGGCAGGACAAACGGAACCTTTACAGGCCAATCACCAGTTTACACCAGATGCCATTGCCCTCCTCTTGGTACTTGTTGTGGAAGAGTTGTTTGAACAAGAGGAAATTAGCATCCTCGAAATAGGTTCTGGTATGGGCATTTTGGGGGCTACTTTCTTGACTTCTCTCTCTAAAAAAGTAGATTACTTGGGAATCGAAGTGGATGACTTGCTGATTGATTTGGCAGCCAGTATGGCAGATGTGATTGGTTTACAGGCTGGTTTTGTTCAAGGCGACGCGGTTCGTCCGCAAATGCTTAAGGAAAGCGACGTGGTCATTAGCGACTTGCCTGTTGGCTATTACCCAGACGATGCCATCGCTTCGCGCTATCAAGTGGCTTCTAGTCAAGAGCATACCTATGCCCATCATTTGCTGATGGAGCAAGGGCTCAAGTACCTTAAGTCAGATGGCTATGCTATTTTTCTAGCTCCGAGTGATTTATTGACCAGTCCTCAAAGTGACTTATTAAAAGGGTGGCTCAAAGACGAAGTGAGTCTGGCTGCCATCATCGCTCTGCCAGAGGATATTTTCTCAACTGCAAGCCAAGCTAAAAGTATTTTTGTCTTACAGAAGAAAAGAGATAAAGAAATAGAACCCTTTGTTTACCCTCTTACTAGCTTGCAAGATCCGTCAGTTTTGTTGACCTTTAAAGAAAATTTTCAAAATTGGAGCAAAGGTACTGAAATATAAAAGAGATTTTGTTATAATAGATGAAAACGCTTAAAAAAGAGGTATCATCTTATGACAAAAACAATTGCAATCAATGCAGGAAGCTCAAGCTTGAAATGGCAACTTTATCAAATGCCTGAAGAGAAAGTTTTGGCTAAAGGCTTGATTGAACGTATTGGATTGAAAGATTCCATTTCAACAGTAAAATTTGACGGTCGTTCGGAGCAACAAATTCTTGATATTGAAGATCACACGCAAGCCGTTAAAATTTTATTGGATGACTTGATTCGTTTTGACATTATCAAAGGGTACGATGAGATTACAGGTGTCGGACACCGGGTCGTTGCAGGTGGTGAATATTTCAAGGAATCAACAGTTGTTGAGGGAGATGTGTTAGAAAAAGTTGAGGAATTGGGACTCTTGGCTCCCCTTCACAATCCAGCTAACGCAGCTGGAATTCGCGCATTTAAGGAATTGCTTCCAGATATTACCAGTGTTGTCGTATTTGATACCTCATTCCACACAACCATGCCAGAAAAGGCTTATCGCTACCCTCTACCAACTAAATATTACACAGACAACAAGGTTCGTAAATATGGTGCCCACGGGACAAGCCACCAGTTTGTCGCAGGAGAAGCAGCGAAACTTTTGGGCCGTCCTCTAGAAGATTTGAAATTGATTACCTGCCATATTGGTAACGGGGCTTCTATCACAGCTGTTAAGGGTGGGAAGTCTGTGGATACTTCTATGGGATTCACACCACTTGGAGGTGTGATGATGGGAACTCGTACAGGAGATATTGACCCTGCTATCATCCCTTATCTCATGCAATATACAGAGGATTTTAATACCCCAGAAGATATTAGTCGCGTTCTCAATCGTGAATCAGGGCTTATGGGAGTTTCTGGTCAGTCAAGCGATATGCGTGATGTGATTGCTGCCATGGAAGCAGGAGATCATGATGCGACTTTAGCCTATGAAATGTATGTTGATCGTATCCAAAAACATATCGGTCAATACCTTGCAGTCTTAAATGGAGCAGATGCGATTATCTTCACAGCAGGTATCGGTGAAAATGCAGCTTTGGTTCGTGAGGATGTCATTTCAGGTATCTCTTGGTTTGGTTGTGATGTGGATCCAGAAAAGAACGTCTTTGGCGTAACGGGAGACATCTCAACTGACGCAGCGAAAATCCGTGTCTTGGTTATTCCAACAGATGAAGAATTGGTGATTGCACGCGATGTTGAGCGCTTGAAAAAATAAGTAAATACACGTAAAATTTGATTGTAAAAAGAAGTTGGGAAAGAGATTTTCCAGCTTTTTTTATGTAGAAAATGTCTAAAACCTTGCTGTTATTGGCTTTTTCAAAAAATATGGTATAATAGTAGTAATTTAATAGATGGAGTTGAGTTTTGAAGAAAAGCTTTCGTGTAAAAAGAGAGAAAGATTTTAAGGCGATTTTCAAGGACGGAACAAGTTTTGCCAATCGAAAATTTGTTGTCTACCAATTGGAAAACCAGCAAAACCATTTTCGAGTAGGACTGTCCGTCAGTAAAAAGCTGGGGAATGCAGTTACCAGAAATCAAATCAAGAGACGAATCCGGCACATTCTACAAAGTGTAAAAGGGAGTTTAGTAGAGCATGTTGATTTTGTCGTGATTGCCCGAAAAGGGGTGGAAACCTTGGAATATGCAGAGATGGAGAAAAACCTACTCCACGTATTAAAGTTATCAAAGATTTACCAGGAAGGAAATGGGAGTGAAAAAGAAACTACAGTTGACTAGTTTGTTAGGCTTGTCCTTGTTTATCATGACAGCCTGTGCAACAAATGGTACAGCTAGCGATATAACAGCAGATTCGACAGACTTTTGGAGCAAATTCGTCTATTTTTTTGCTGAAATTATCCGCTTTTTGTCCTTTGACATTAGTATCGGAGTGGGGATTATTCTCTTCACGATTTTGATTCGGACGATTTTATTGCCTGTCTTTCAGACACAGATGGTTGCCTCTAGAAAAATGCAAGAGGCTCAACCGCGCATCAAGGCTTTGCGAGAGCAATATCCGGGTCGTGATATGGAAAGTAGAACCAAGCTAGACCAGGAGATGCGTAAGGTTTATAAAGAGTTAGGAATCAAACATTCATCCTCTCTCTGGCCGATTTTAATACAAATGCCGGTTCTTTTGGCACTCTTTCAAGCCTTGAGTCGAGTAGACTTTTTGAAAACAGGTCACTTTTTATGGATTAATTTGGGAGGAGTAGATACAAGTTTTGTCCTTCCAATTTTGGCGGCAGTCTTTACCTTCTTGAGTAGCTGGTTATCGAATAAAGCTTTGTCTGAAAAAAGTGGAGCTACGACAGGGATGATGTATGGTATGCCTGTATTGATCTTTGTTTTTGCCATCTCCGCCCCAAGTGGTGTAGCCTTGTACTGGGCTGTATCCAATGCTTACCAAGTTCTGCAAACCTATTTCTTGAACAATCCTTTCAAGATCATTGCTGAAAGAGAAGCAGTGGCGCAAGCAGAAAAAGATTTAGAAGGCAAGAAGAGAAGAGCCTTGAAAAAAGCACAGAAAAAGAAAAAATAAGGAGGAATCTGGTAATGGTATTATTTACAGGTTCAACGGTTGAAGAAGCAATCCAAAAAGGATTGAAAGAATTAGACATTCCAAGAATGAAGGCCCACATCAAGGTCGTTTCGAAAGAGAAAAAAGGATTCTTAGGCTTGTTTGGTAAGAAGCCAGCTCAAGTTGATATCGAAGCGATTAGTGAAACGACAGTGATCAAAGCCAATCAGCAGGCCATTAAAGGGGTTCCAAAAGAAGTTAATGAAAAAAATGAACCCGTGAAAACAGTCAGTGAAGCAACTGTTGATTTGGGTCATGTAGTGGAAGCGATTAAGAAGATTGAAGAAGAAGGTCAAGGTGTTTCTGAAGAGGTCAAGGCTGAAATCTTGAAAAATGAAAAGCATGCCAGCACGATTTTGGAAGAAACAGGCCATATTTCAATTTTAAATGATTTGGAACCAGAGGATACTACCGAGGAAGTGGAATCTGCTCCAGAAAAAGAAACTGAAAGGCAGGAAGTAGCGAGTCAATCTTTGGAAGATTTAGGCTTGAAAGTAGAACCAAGTTATGACATCGAACAAGTGGCAACTGAAGTAGCTAGCTACGTTCAAACCATTGTAGATGATATGGATGTTGAAGGGACGATTTCAAGCGACTACAATCGCCGAACTATCAATCTTCAAATTGACACGAATGAACCAGGTCGTATTATCGGTTACCACGGAAAAGTCTTGAAAGCTCTTCAACTGTTAGCGCAAAATTACCTTTACAATCGATATTCAAGAACCTTCTACATCACAATCAATGTCAATGATTACGTTGAACACCGTGCAGAAGTCTTGCAAACCTACGCTCAAAAATTGGCGACTCGCGTTTTAGAAGAAGGACGTAGCCAACAAACAGATCCAATGTCAAATAGCGAACGCAAGATTATCCATCGCATTATTTCACGCATGGATGGCGTGACGAGTTACTCTGAAGGTGACGAGCCAAATCGCTATGTTGTCGTAGATGCAGAATAAGCAAAGCAAAATCAGGTTCGTCCTGATTTTTTGCTAGGAAAGGAAAGATTCAGATATGCTGAAAGCAGTTAGAGAATACCTATCATTTGCAGGGGTCCAGTACCGTAATCCTGATAAAGCTGGTGATGAAAGAGAAAAGATGCTGGACTTGCGGCAAAAAGGTCAAGAGGCTCGGAAGTCTTTTACAGAATTGGTCAAAACCTTTCAAGCAAGTCATCCAGAATGGCAACTGCAACAGACTAGTCAGTGGATGAACCAAGCGCAACGCTTGCGACCGCATTTCTGGGCCTATCTACAGAGAGACGGACAAGTGACAGAACCTATGATGGCTCTTCGTTTGTATGGAACACCTACTAATTATGGGATTTCTTTGGAAGTCAGTTTCATCGAGCGCAAGAAAGATGAACAGACTTTAGACAAGCAAGCCAAGGTTTTAGAACTTCCAGCGGTAGAAGGAATTTATTATCTAGTCTATTCAAATGGAGAAAGTCATAAGGCGGAGGCTACTGAGGAGAATCGTCATACTTTACGTGAGAAGGTGAGAAGTCAGGAAGTCCGTAAAGTTTTGGTTAAGGCAGATGTTTCCTTCATTGCAAATCAGTCAGTAGAAGCGATATTGGAGAAGCTAGAAGAGGCATATGCGCGCTTGCTTCCGTACTACGAAGTGACGAGGGAATAGAAAATCAAATGTGTTAGATGAACGCAAATTGTTTTATTGCTATTCTATGCATTTTTTCATATAATAGTAAAATAGGATGTGTGATTCATTAATCACCTCAAAGAGAAAGGAAATTCTATGTCAAATCTATCTGTTAATGCAATTCGTTTTCTAGGTATTGACGCCATCAACAAAGCAAACTCAGGTCACCCAGGGGTGGTTATGGGGGCTGCTCCAATGGCCTATAGCCTCTTTACAAAGCAACTTCGTATCAATCCAGCTCAACCAAACTGGATCAACCGCGATCGCTTTATTCTTTCAGCAGGACACGGCTCAATGCTTCTTTATGCCCTTCTTCACCTCTCTGGTTTTGAAGATGTTAGCATGGATGAAGTCAAGAACTTCCGCCAATGGGGTTCAAAAACACCAGGTCACCCAGAATTTGGTCATACAGCAGGGGTTGACGCTACAACTGGTCCTCTAGGACAAGGGATTTCTACTGCTACTGGTTTTGCCCAAGCAGAACGCTTCCTTGCAGCGAAGTATAACCGCGAAGGCTTCAATATCTTTGACCACTATACTTATGTGATCTGTGGAGACGGAGATTTGATGGAAGGTGTCTCAAGTGAGGCGGCTTCATATGCAGGCTTGCAAAAGCTTGACAAGTTGGTGGTTCTTTATGATTCAAATGACATTAACTTGGATGGTGAGACAAAAGATTCCTTTACAGAAAGTGTTCGTGACCGTTACAATGCCTACGGTTGGCATACAGCCTTGGTTGAAGATGGAACAGACTTGGAAGCAATCCATGCTGCTATCGAAACAGCTAAAGCTTCAGGCAAACCATCTTTGATTGAAGTGAAGACTGTTATTGGATACGGTTCTCCAAACAAACAAGGAACCAATGCGGTACACGGTGCTCCTCTTGGAGCAGATGAAACTGCGGCTACTCGCCAAGCTCTCGGTTGGGACTATGAACCATTTGAAATCCCAGCTGAAGTTTATGCTGATTTCAAAGAAAATGTTGCAGACCGTGGCGCATCAGCTTATCAAGCTTGGACAAAATTAGTTGCTGATTATAAAGAAGCTCATCCAGAACTGGCTACAGAAGTAGAAGCCATCATCGACGGACGTGACCCAGTTGAGGTGACTCCAGCAGACTTCCCAGCCTTAGAAAATGGTTTCTCTCAAGCAACTCGTAATTCAAGCCAGGATGCTTTGAACGTTGTAGCTGCTAAATTGCCAACTTTCTTAGGTGGTTCAGCTGACCTCGCTCACTCAAACATGACTTATATCAAAACGGACGGACTTCAAGACGACGCTAATCGCTTGAACCGCAACATTCAGTTTGGTGTTCGTGAGTTTGCAATGGGAACAATCTTGAACGGGATGGCCCTTCACGGTGGACTTCGTGTATACGGTGGTACTTTCTTCGTCTTCTCTGACTATGTGAAAGCAGCTGTCCGCTTGTCAGCCTTGCAAGGACTTCCTGTGACTTATGTCTTTACCCACGATTCAATCGCAGTTGGGGAAGATGGTCCAACGCACGAACCAGTTGAACACTTAGCAGGTCTTCGTGCTATGCCAAATCTCAATGTTTTCCGCCCAGCAGATGCGCGTGAAACTCAAGCAGCTTGGTACCTTGCAGTGACAAGCGAAAAAACACCAACTGCTCTTGTCTTGACACGTCAAAACTTGACTGTCGAAGAGGGAACAGACTTTGACAAAGTTGCGAAAGGTGCCTATGTCGTCTATGAAAATGCAGCAGACTTTGATACGATCTTGATTGCAACAGGTTCAGAGGTGAATTTGGCGGTCGCAGCTGCCAAAGAATTGGCTAGTCAAGGTGTAAAAGTCCGTGTAGTCAGCATGCCATCAACAGATGTCTTTGACGCACAAGATGCAGCTTACAAGGAAGAAATCCTTCCAAATGCAGTTCGCCGTCGTGTTGCAGTCGAAATGGGTGCAACTCAAAACTGGTACAAGTATGTTGGTCTTGATGGTGCCGTTCTCGGTATTGATACCTTTGGAGCATCTGCCCCAGCACCAAAAGTATTGGCAGAGTACGGATTTACAGTTGAAAATCTAGTCAAAGTCGTTCAAAACTTGAAATAATCACAAAAATCAGAGTGAAAACTCTGATTTTTTATAACCATAAAAACAAGGCACAATCTTGTAAAAGTAGCTGAAATTTGATATAGTAGTCCTATGTAAAACACAAAGGAGAAAACAATGAATCCAAATATTACTTTCTTAATCATGCTTGTAGGTATGTTTGCCTTGATGTTCTTTATGCAACGTTCTCAAAAGAAACAAGCACAAAAGCGTATGGAAAGCTTGAACAAGCTTCAAAAAGGCTATGAAGTCATTACAATTGGTGGACTTTACGGAACAGTGGATGAAGTAGATACTGAGAAAGGTACAATCGTACTGGATGTAGATGGCGTTTATTTGACCTTTGAATTGGCTGCTATCAAGACCGTTTTGCCACTCAAAGAGGCTGTGACACCAGAAGGAACAGTTGTTGACGAAAGCGGAGCAATCGAAGAATAAAACGGGATCTGTCACTCCCGTTTTTCTATGAGATGAGAGGAAAAGGGATGAAAAAAATAGTATTTGTTTGCTTAGGAAATATCTGTCGTAGCCCCATGGCAGAGTTTGTGATGAAATCCATGACGAGCGATTACCACGTCGAAAGCCGGGCAACGTCATCATGGGAACATGGCAATCCGATTCATAAGGGAACGCAAGGGATTTTCCAGCAATATCAGATCCCGTATGATAAAGACAAAACATCGCTTCAGATTGGCAGGGAAGACTTTGAATCGTTTGATTACATTATCGGTATGGATGCTTCAAACGTTTCAGATCTGCGTAAAATGTGCCCTCAGGAACTACAGTACAAGATCTACTCTTTTGCGGCAGAAAGTGTTCCAGATCCATGGTACACAGGAGATTTTGAGGAAACCTATGCGCGCATCACAAGTGGATGCCAAAGCTGGTTAGACCGTTTAGAAAATGAGAGTGACAATGGAAAAGTTTAAAAAAATCTTTGAAAAATATCGAGTATATCTAACTCGCCCGCGTATAGAGATTGCAACCGTTCTTCTAATCGCTATCTGCGCCGTATCAGTTTTTCTACTAAACACTCCAAAAAAGGGTGTACTGACACTTGACAATGGTGCGCTTGTTTATGATGGAACCTTGGTAAGAGGGAAGATGAATGGTCAGGGGACTATGACCTTTGAAAACGGGGACCAATACACAGGAGAGTTCAATAATGGGGCTTTTAATGGTAAAGGGACTTTTCAATCAAAAGATGGCTGGAAATACGAAGGTGATTTTGTAAATGGTCAGGCTGAAGGTCAAGGGAAGTTGACTACAGAGCAAGAAGTTGTTTATGAGGGGACCTTTAAACAAGGCGTTTTTCAGCAAAAACAGTAGTCTCCAAGTTAGGAGACTATTTTCAAAGCCTGAAAAGAAAACGCTTTCTTGTCTTGAATTCGATAACTAACTATCAACTAGAAAAACTTTGTGAAATAAAAAAATTTTTTCCATAATTTCACAATCGTCCAGACAAAACTCTATTGTATAGCTATATTGAGAAAAAAATCACAATCTTAGAAAATTTCTTTGTGAAATGCTTATGAAACTGTTTACAAAGCATAAAAAAAGAGTTATAATAAATTTGTGAAATAATTAACAAAGGATAACATCCTTAAAGGCTATGGAGGATAATATGGCTGATAAAAAAACAGTAACCCCAGAGGAAAAACAACTTGCTGCTGAAAAGCATGTCGATGGTCTCGTGAAAAAAGCCTTGGTTGCGCTTGATGAAATGCGCAAGTTGAACCAAGAGCAAGTTGACTATATCGTGGCAAAAGCTTCGGTTGCCGCACTTGACGCGCACGGTATCCTTGCACAACACGCAGTTGAAGAAACTGGTCGTGGAGTATTTGAAGACAAGGCGACAAAAAACCTATTTGCCTGCGAACACGTAGTGAACAATATGCGTGGAGTTAAAACAGTTGGAGTTATTGAAGATGATCCAATTACAGGTTTGACAAAGATTGCGGAGCCTGTAGGGGTAATCTGTGGTGTCACTCCGACAACAAACCCAACTTCAACAGCGATTTTCAAATCACTCATTGCTTTGAAAACACGTAACCCAATCGTTTTTGCCTTCCACCCATCAGCTCAAGAATCATCAGCTCACGCAGCACAAATCGTTCGTGATGCAGCCATCGCAGCTGGCGCACCTGAAAACTGTGTTCAATGGATTACAAAGCCATCTATGGAAGCAACTGGAGCGCTAATGAACCACGAAGGTGTTGCAACTATTCTTGCAACTGGTGGGAACGCTATGGTTAAAGCTGCATACTCATGTGGAAAACCAGCTCTTGGGGTAGGTGCCGGAAACGTTCCTGCCTATGTAGAAAAATCTGCTGACCTTCGTCAAGCTGCTCATGACATCGTTATGTCTAAATCATTTGATAATGGGATGGTCTGTGCATCAGAACAAGCGGTTATCATTGATAAAGAAGTATATGACGAATTTGTAGAAGAATTCAAATCATATCACACTTACTTTGTAAACAAGAAAGAAAAAGCGCTTCTTGAAGAATTCTGTTTCGGCGTGAAAGCAAACAGCAAAAACTGTGCAGGTGCTAAACTAAACGCAAACATCGTTGGTAAACCAGCAGCATGGATTGCTGAACAAGCAGGATTCAGCGTTCCAGAAGGAACAAACATCTTGGCTGCAGAATGTGCAGAAGTAGGACCGAAAGAACCATTGACTCGTGAAAAATTGTCACCAGTTATCGCTGTCCTAAAAGCTGAAGATACAGAAGACGGTCTTAAAAAAGCTCGCCAAATGGTTGAGTTTAACGGACTTGGTCACTCAGCAGCTATTCATACAAAAGACGAAGCTCTTGCTAAACGCTTTGGTACAGAAATCAAAGCAATGCGTATTATCTGGAACTCTCCATCTACTTTCGGTGGTATCGGTGACGTATACAACGCCTTCATTCCATCATTGACACTTGGATGTGGTTCATATGGACACAACTCAGTCGGTGATAACGTGAGTGCGATCAACCTTCTAAACATCAAGAAAGTAGGGAAACGTAGAAATAATATGCAATGGTTTAAAGTTCCTTCAAAAATTTACTTCGAACGCAATTCTATCCAATACCTTCAAACATGTGAAGATATTGAACGCGTTCTGATTGTTACAGACAAATCGATCGAAAAACTTGGCTTTGTTCAACGTGTTATTGATCAATTGAACGCACGTAGCAACCGTGTAACTATTCAAGTCTTCTCAGATGTTGAACCAGATCCAGACATCACAACTGTAGAACGTGGTGCTGAAGTGATGAAAGCATTTGAACCAGACACAATCATTGCTCTTGGTGGTGGTTCTCCAATGGACGCGGCCAAAGTAATGTGGCTCTTCTACGAACAACCAGAAATCGACTTCCGTGACTTGGTTCAAAAATTCATGGACATCCGTAAACGTGCCTTCCGCTTCCCATCACTTGGTAAGAAAGCGAAGTACATCGGTATTCCAACAACTTCAGGTACAGGTTCAGAAGTAACACCATTTGCCGTTATCTCTGATAAGAAAAACAACCGCAAATACCCATTGGCTGACTACTCATTGACACCAACTATTGCCATTGTTGACCCTGCTTTGGTTGAGTCAGTTCCAGACTTCATCGCTGCTGATACAGGTATGGACGTCTTGACTCACGCGACTGAAGCCTACACTTCAAACTTTGCTAACGACTACACAGACGGTATTGCGCTTCAAACAATCAAACTTGTCTTTGAATGGTTGGAAAAATCTGTTAAGACAGCTGACCCAGAAGCACGTGAAAAAATGCATAATGCGTCTACGATGGCTGGTATGGCCTTCGCCAATGCCTTCCTTGGTATGAGCCACTCAATGGCCCACAAGATCGGTGGTGTTCACCATACTGTTCACGGACGTACAAACGCAATCTTGCTTCCATATGTTATCCGTTACAACGGAACTCGTCCATCTAAGACTACTACATGGCCTAAATACAACTACTGGAAAGCTGATGAGAAATTCCAAGACATCGCGAAAATGCTTGGCTTGCCTCACTCAACTCCAGAAGAAGCAGTTGAAGCATACGCTAAAGCAGTTTACGAACTTGGTGAAGCAGTTGGAATCACAATGAACTTCAAAGGCTTTGGAATCGATGAAAAAGCTTGGAAAGACAGCTTGCATGAAATTGCC
The DNA here is from genome assembly GCF_023110055.1 of Streptococcus oralis. GTDB lineage: Bacteria > Bacillota > Bacilli > Lactobacillales > Streptococcaceae > Streptococcus > Streptococcus oralis_BY. The sequence goes on from NZ_JALDVG010000004.1 coordinate 34,447, forward strand.
TTGCTTGCTTATGAAGACCAATGTTCTCCTGCGAACCCACGCTTGCCAATGGTAGCTGACATGGAAGAAATCATGGCAGATGCTTACTATGGTTATGCAGAACGTCCAGGACGTCGTAAATAATCGTTTATCAGCCTAGAGGCAGGAGTGATCCTGTCTCTTTTTTTGTAAACTCTGAAAGAGTTGAAATCGGAGTTTTACCTTGAAATGAAGAAAATATGCAGATATTATAAAAGATTCTAGAGATATGCTTTGAAAATAAAAGAATAGATGAATGAAAAGGGGGAGAAAAAGTAGAAAAGCAGGAGAGAAAATCAACGCCCATACTTGCAATTAAACTCAAATAGTTATATAATAGGTTTGTTGAAAGGTGATTTGTAGTGATTCAAGTTACTCTTTTCACAATAAAATTTTCATGATTTTCATAAGGAGGAAATCACTAATGGTAGTTAAAGTTGGTATTAACGGTTTCGGCCGTATCGGTCGTCTTGCTTTCCGCCGTATCCAAAACGTAGAAGGTGTTGAAGTTACTCGCATCAACGACCTTACAGATCCAGTTATGCTTGCTCACTTGTTGAAATACGACACAACTCAAGGTCGTTTCGACGGTACTGTAGAAGTTAAAGAAGGTGGATTCGAAGTTAACGGTAAATTCGTTAAAGTTTCTGCTGAACGTGATCCAGAACAAATCGACTGGGCTACTGACGGTGTAGAAATCGTTCTTGAAGCAACTGGTTTCTTTGCTAAGAAAGATGCAGCTGAAAAACACCTTAAAGGTGGAGCTAAGAAAGTTGTTATCACTGCTCCTGGTGGAAACGACGTTAAAACAGTTGTATTCAACACTAACCACGACGTTCTTGACGGTACTGAAACAGTTATCTCAGGTGCTTCATGTACTACAAACTGCTTGGCTCCAATGGCTAAAGCTCTTCAAGACAACTTCGGTGTTGTAGAAGGATTGATGACTACTATCCACGCTTACACTGGTGACCAAATGATCCTTGATGGACCACACCGTGGTGGTGACCTTCGCCGTGCTCGTGCTGGTGCTGCAAACATCGTTCCTAACTCAACTGGTGCTGCTAAAGCTATCGGTCTTGTAATCCCAGAATTGAACGGTAAACTTGACGGATCTGCACAACGTGTTCCAACTCCAACTGGATCAGTTACTGAATTGGTAGCAGTTCTTGAAAAGAACGTTACTGTTGATGAAGTGAACGCAGCTATGAAAGCAGCTTCAAACGAATCATACGGTTACACAGAAGATCCAATCGTATCTTCAGATATCGTAGGTATGTCTTACGGTTCATTGTTTGACGCAACTCAAACTAAAGTTCTTGACGTTGATGGTAAACAATTGGTTAAAGTTGTATCATGGTACGACAACGAAATGTCATACACTGCACAACTTGTACGTACTCTTGAATACTTTGCAAAAATCGCTAAATAATTCTTGAGTCGATAAAAGCAAGGCCTTCTGGTCTTGCTTTTTTGTATAGAAAAATGGATGATAGTGTCATCCATTTTGTTTTAATTCTGTTTCGAAAGTATCCGAGAGGGCAGTAAAACTCAATTTTTCTAAGGTAAGTGGATGGGTAAAGGAAAGTCGAAAGGCATGGAGCATGAGCCTGCTTACTTTTGATCTAGAGTTATAGAGAGGATCGCCCAGGATAGGGTACTTATGATGAGAAAGGTGAACACGAATCTGATGCGTTCGACCGGTCTTTAGTTTGCAACGGACAAGGGTAGTCTGATTTGGAAATTGCTTTAATCGACTGATATGCGTTTCAGCATATTGTCCATTTTTTGCATCAACTATTCTTTTTCTACGATCGTGGCGATCACGGCCGATTTTATCTCGGAAGATAAGTTCTTTACTCTCTACTCGCCCTTCTATAAGTGCCCAGTACTCACGAACGATTTCCTTTTTTTCCAACAAATGATTGAGAATGGGTAAGATAAAAGGATTTTTAGCAAAAAGCACTAAACCGCTTGTTTCCATGTCCAGGCGATGAACGACATAGCAGGTTTGACCAACGTAGGCAGAGACATGGTTGAGAAGGGCAATTTCATTAGGTTGATTTCCGTGAGTTTTCATGCCTTCGGGCTTGTTGACGATAATGAGATGTTGGTCTTGATAAATCTCTTGAACGAGGTCTGGATTGCCCCAAAGGATTTCTTTTTGGGGATAATCTTCCTCGTCAAAAGTCAACTGGCAAATGTCCCCTGGCTTGACCATCTCGTTCCAGTGAATTTCTTTGTGGTTAATTAGGATGTTCTTCTTTATTCTCAAAAAATGGCGGATTTTTCTAGGGATGAGGAGTTGTTCCTCTAAGAATTGTTTGACCGTCATTTGAGGCAAGGATTCGGGTAATGTAAATGTGAATTGCATACAGATATTGTAACAAAAAAAGCCCTATTTGGATAGGGAGTAGCTAAATTCTTGAGTTCCTATGGTGAAGATGATAAAATAAACGCATGAAATTAGATAAATTATTTGAGAAGTTTCTTTCTCTCTTTAAAAAAGAAACGAATGAATCAGCGGAGTCTGATTCGACTAGCATGCGCCGTTCACGGAGCGATAGAAAAAAATTGTCCCAAGTAGGCCCGATTCGGAAATTTTGGCGCCGTTATCATCTGACAAAAATTGTCATCATTTTAGGGTTAAGTGCAGGTTTGCTAGTAGGAACCTACCTATTTGCGATAGCCAAGTCGACCAATGTCAATGACTTGCAAAATGCCTTGAAAACGCGAACTCTGATTTTTGACCGCGAAGAAAAAGAGGCAGGAGCCCTATCAGGTCAAAAGGGAACCTATGTTGAACTGACAGATATTAGTAAAGACTTGCAGAATGCTGTCGTCGCGACAGAGGACCGTTCCTTTTATAAAAATGATGGGATTAACTACGGTCGTTTCTTTCTAGCCATCCTTACAGCGGGTCGTTCTGGAGGGGGTTCCACCATCACTCAACAGTTGGCGAAAAATGCCTATCTTTCCCAGGACCAGACCGTTGAACGGAAGGCCAAGGAGTTTTTCCTTGCCTTAGAGTTGACAAAGAAATACAGCAAGGAGCAAATCCTTACTATGTACCTCAATAACGCCTACTTTGGAAATGGAGTATGGGGCGTTGAAGATGCAAGTAAGAAATATTTTGGTGTATCGGCTTCACAACTAACGCTTAATCAGGCGGCTACTCTAGCAGGGATGCTCAAGGGACCAGAATTGTACAATCCATTAAATTCTGTTGAAACTTCGACCAACCGTAGGGATACTGTTTTGCAAAATATGGTTGCAGCGGGCTATATTGATAAAAATCAAGAAACCGAAGCGGCTGGAGTAGATATGGCTTCTCAACTGCAAGATAAGTATGAAGGCAAAGTTTCGGATTATCGTTACCCGTCCTATTTTGATGCAGTTGTCAACGAAGCAGTTTCCAAGTACAATCTCACAGAAGAAGAGATTGTCAACAACGGCTATCGAATCTACACAGAGCTTGACCAAAACTACCAAGCAAACATGCAGGTTATTTACGAAAACACTTCGCTATTTCCAACGGCAGAAGATGGAACGCATGCCGAATCAGGTAGTGTTGCTCTAGAGCCTAAAACGGGTGGAGTGCGTGGAGTTGTTGGCCGTGTAGCTGGTGATGACAAACCAGGCTTCCGCAATTTCAACTATGCCACTCAGTCTAAGCGTAGCCCAGGCTCAACTATTAAACCTTTAGTCGTTTATACACCCGCAGTAGAAGCAGGATGGGCCTTGAACAAGCAACTGGATAATCATACGATGCAGTACAACAGTTATCAAGTAGATAACTATGCGGGTATTAAGACATCTCCAGAAGTACCTATGTATCAGGCCTTGGCGGAATCACTCAACCTGCCAGCTGTTGCGACTGTAAATGAATTAGGTATTGACAAAGCTTTTGACGCTGGGGAGAGATTTGGTCTGAATATGGAAAAAGTTGACCGAGTTCTTGGAGTTGCTCTTGGTGGAGGTGTGGAAACGAATCCTCTCCAGATGGCGCAAGCCTATGCAGCCTTTGCTAATGGAGGTTTAATGCCTGAAGCACATTTCATCACTCGTATTGAAAATGCCAGCGGCCAGGTCATCAAGAGTCATAAAAACTCCCAAAAACGAGTGATTGATAAGTCTGTAGCTGATAAAATGACCAGCATGATGCTAGGAACATTTACCAATGGTACGGGAATTAGTTCGTCGCCAGCGGATTACGTTATGGCTGGTAAAACAGGTACGACTGAAGCTGTTTTCAACCCGGAATATACCAGTGACCAGTGGGTGATTGGTTATACTCCGGATGTGGTCATCAGCCACTGGCTCGGCTTCCCAACAACAGATGAGAATCATTATTTAGCAGGTTCGACCTCCAATGGAGCAGCCCATGTCTTTAGAAGTATGGCTAATACCATTTTACCTTACACTACAGGTAGCACTTTTACAGTTGAGAATGCTTATAAACAAAATGGGATTGAACCAGAAAATACGAAAAAGCAGGTTGTTGAAAATGAGACAAACCAGTCTGAGGACCCGATAGGAGATATTCGTAGTCGTGCACAAAATCTTGTAGATGAAGCAGGACGTGCGATTTCAGAAGCTAAAATAAAAGAAAAAGCCCAGACAATATGGGACTCAATCCTTAATCTATTTCGTTAAGAGGCTTGTCAAAGCCTAGGTTTCTTGTTATAATAGATAAGATGGAGGCGTTATGGCACTAAAAAAAGCAAGCCTAGCTTGTGCAGTTTGTGGTTCAAGGAATTACTCAATCAAAATTAGTGGGAACCCCAAGCCAACACGACTAGAAGTAAATAAATTTTGTAAACATTGTGGAAAATATACGACACATAGAGAAACGAGATAGGAGAGAACGATGGGTTTTATTAAGGATATTTTTAAACTTCTTAAAGAAACAACTTGGCCAACTCGCAAAGAAAGCTGGAGAGATTTTCGCTCTATTATGGAATACACAGCCTTCTTTGTGGTCATCATTTACATTTTTGACCAGTTGATTGTATCAGGTTTGATTCGATTTATTAACATTTTTTAGAAGAAAAGTGGAGAAGTTCTGCTAACTTTCTTCTATATATGTATGAAAGGAAATATCATGGATAGTTTTGACAAGGGATGGTTTGTTCTACAAACTTATTCTGGCTATGAAAATAAGGTAAAAGAAAATCTATTGCAACGTGCGCAAACATATAACATGTTGGATAATATTCTACGCGTTGAGATTCCAACACAAACCGTGCAAGTTGAGAAAAATGGAAAGAAAAAGGAAGTTGAAGAGAATCGCTTTCCAGGTTATGTCCTTGTAGAAATGGTCATGACAGATGAAGCATGGTTTGTCGTTCGAAACACACCTAACGTAACAGGATTCGTCGGCTCACACGGTAACAGATCAAAACCAACTCCACTTTTGGAACAAGAAATCCGTGATATTCTGGTTTCAATGGGACAAACTGTTCAAGAGTTCGATATTGATGTTGAAGTTGGCCAGACAGTCCGCATCATTGATGGCGCTTTTGCAGACTACACAGGTAAAATTACTGAAATTGATAACAACAAAGTGAAGATGATTATCTCTATGTTTGGTAATGATACGATTGCAGAAGTGAATCTCAACCAAATTGCAGAATTATAACCCCAGAGAGGCTTTGCCTCTCTTTTTATGTGCCGTTGAGGGAGGAAGAAGTATAAAACAGAGGAAGTAGACCCATGGACTCGCGCATTTTGCTAAACTAAATGCAGAAAGGAGAGGTCTATGAATCTAAAAGACTTATATGAAGAAAGCAAGGGAATCGTCCATAAGTGTCGCAAAGATTATCATTTGCATCTGTGGGAGAAAGAGGACTGGGATCAGGAAGGCATGTTATGTCTGTATGAGCTGGTGAGTCGCAACCCAGAGTTACTAGAGGGGGAGCGCCATCAACTATATGTTTGCTTTAAAACAAAATTTAGAAATCGTATTCTAGATTACATCCGTAAACAGGAAAGTCACAAGCGCCGTTTTGACAAAGAACCCTATGAAGAGGTGAGTGAGATTAGCCATCGTCTAGGAGAAAAAGGACTCAGGCTGGACGATTATTATCTCTTTCACGAACTTCTAAAGAATTACAAATCAAAGCAGAGTATGGAAAAACAAGAATTAATAGACCGTCTCATGGGAGGGGAAGTCTTTAGAGGACGTAAAGCTCTCCTGAGAGAACTTTCCCTTATCTTTTCAGAATTTCGGTAAAGAGGAAAAAAAGTCCTTGACAAAGGTAAAAAAGTAGGTATAATAGAAAGAGTCGAAAAGCTCAGGTCCGTTGGTCAAGGGGTTAAGACACCGCCTTTTCACGGCGGTAACACGGGTTCGAATCCCGTACGGACTATGGT
>NZ_JALDVG010000005.1:0-5124 GCF_023110055.1 Streptococcus oralis
CTGTGTTCGGCATGGGTACAGGTGTATCTCCTAGGCTATCGTCACTTAACTCTGAGTAATACCTACTCAAAATTGAATATCTATCAAATACCAAGAAAACCTCACACTTCGTATTCTCAGTTACTTTGGATAAGTCCTCGAGCTATTAGTATTAGTCCGCTACATGTGTCGCCACACTTCCACTTCTAACCTATCTACCTGATCATCTCTCAGGGCTCTTACTGATATAAAATCATGGGAAATCTCATCTTGAGGTGGGTTTCACACTTAGATGCTTTCAGCGTTTATCCCTTCCCTACATAGCTACCCAGCGATGCCTTTGGCAAGACAACTGGTACACCAGCGGTAAGTCCACTCTGGTCCTCTCGTACTAGGAGCAGATCCTCTCAAATTTCCTACGCCCGCGACGGATAGGGACCGAACTGTCTCACGACGTTCTGAACCCAGCTCGCGTGCCGCTTTAATGGGCGAACAGCCCAACCCTTGGGACCGACTACAGCCCCAGGATGCGACGAGCCGACATCGAGGTGCCAAACCTCCCCGTCGATGTGAACTCTTGGGGGAGATAAGCCTGTTATCCCCAGGGTAGCTTTTATCCGTTGAGCGATGGCCCTTCCATACGGAACCACCGGATCACTAAGCCCGACTTTCGTCCCTGCTCGAGTTGTAGCTCTCGCAGTCAAGCTCCCTTATACCTTTACACTCTGCGAATGATTTCCAACCATTCTGAGGGAACCTTTGGGCGCCTCCGTTACCTTTTAGGAGGCGACCGCCCCAGTCAAACTGCCCGTCAGACACTGTCTCCGATAGGGATAACCTATCCGGGTTAGAGTGGCCATAACACAAGGGTAGTATCCCAACAACGTCTCCTTCGAAACTGGCGTCCCGATCTCATAGACTCCTACCTATCCTGTACATGTGGTACAGACACTCAATATCAAACTGCAGTAAAGCTCCATGGGGTCTTTCCGTCCTGTCGCGGGTAACCTGCATCTTCACAGGTACTAAAATTTCACCGAGTCTCTCGTTGAGACAGTGCCCAAATCATTACGCCTTTCGTGCGGGTCGGAACTTACCCGACAAGGAATTTCGCTACCTTAGGACCGTTATAGTTACGGCCGCCGTTTACTGGGGCTTCAATTCATACCTTCGGATTACTCCTAAGCACTCCTCTTAACCTTCCAGCACCGGGCAGGCGTCACCCCCTATACATCATCTTACGATTTAGCAGAGAGCTGTGTTTTTGATAAACAGTTGCTTGGGCCTATTCACTGCGGCTGACCTAAAGTCAGCACCCCTTCTCCCGAAGTTACGGGGTCATTTTGCCGAGTTCCTTAACGAGAGTTCTCTCGCTCACCTGAGGCTACTCGCCTCGACTACCTGTGTCGGTTTGCGGTACGGGTAGAGTATGTTTAAACGCTAGAAGCTTTTCTTGGCAGTGTGACGTCACTAACTTCGCTACTAAACTTCGCTCCCCATCACAGCTCAATGTTATAGATATAAGCATTTGACTCATATCACACCTCACTGCTTAGACAGACACTTCCAATCGTCTGCTTTAGTTAGCCTACTGCGTCCCTCCATCACTACATACTCTAGTACAGGAATATCAACCTGTTGTCCATCGGATACACCTTTCGGTCTCTCCTTAGGTCCCGACTAACCCAGGGCGGACGAGCCTTCCCCTGGAAACCTTAGTCTTACGGTGGACAGGATTCTCACCTGTCTTTCGCTACTCATACCGGCATTCTCACTTCTATGCGTTCCAGCACTCCTCACGGTATACCTTCTTCACACATAGAACGCTCTCCTACCATACCTATAAAGGTATCCACAGCTTCGGTAAATTGTTTTAGCCCCGGTACATTTTCGGCGCAGGGTCACTCGACTAGTGAGCTATTACGCACTCTTTGAATGAATAGCTGCTTCTAAGCTAACATCCTAGTTGTCTGTGCAACCCCACATCCTTTTCCACTTAACAATTATTTTGGGACCTTAGCTGGTGGTCTGGGCTGTTTCCCTTTCGACTACGGATCTTAGCACTCGCAGTCTGACTGCCGACCATAATTCATTGGCATTCGGAGTTTATCTGAGATTGGTAATCCGGGATGGACCCCTCACCCAAACAGTGCTCTACCTCCAAGAATCTTTATGTCGACGCTAGCCCTAAAGCTATTTCGGAGAGAACCAGCTATCTCCAAGTTCGTTTGGAATTTCTCCGCTACCCACAAGTCATCCAAGCACTTTTCAACGTGCCCTGGTTCGGTCCTCCAGTGCGTCTTACCGCACCTTCAACCTGCTCATGGGTAGGTCACATGGTTTCGGGTCTACGACATGATACTAAAGCGCCCTATTCAGACTCGGTTTCCCTGCGGCTCCGTCTCTTCAACTTAACCTCGCATCATATCGTAACTCGCCGGTTCATTCTACAAAAGGCACGCTCTCACCCATTAACGGGCTCGAACTTGTTGTAGGCACACGGTTTCAGGTTCTATTTCACTCCCCTCCCGGGGTGCTTTTCACCTTTCCCTCACGGTACTGGTTCACTATCGGTCACTAGGGAGTATTTAGGGTTGGGAGATGGTCCTCCCAGATTCCGACGGGATTTCACGTGTCCCGCCGTACTCAGGATACTGCTAGGTACAAAGACTATTTTAAATACGAGGCTATTACTCTCTTTGGCTGATCTTCCCAAATCATTCTTCTATAATCTTTGAGTCCACATTGCAGTCCTACAACCCCGAAGAGTAAACTCTTCGGTTTGCCCTCCTGCCGTTTCGCTCGCCGCTACTAAGGCAATCGCTTTTGCTTTCTCTTCCTGCAGCTACTTAGATGTTTCAGTTCACTGCGTCTTCCTCCTCACATCCTTAACAGATGCGGGTAACAGGTAGTACCTGTTGGGTTCCCCCATTCGGAAATCCCTGGATCATCGCTTACTTACAGCTACCCAAGGCATATCGTCGTTTGTCACGTCCTTCTTCGGCTCCTAGTGCCAAGGCATCCACCGTGCGCCCTTATTAACTTAACCTTATTTTCTGACCTTTCAGTCATAAACTCTTTTAATACTACAGCGTTTCGGTTTATTTTCTTGTTACTATTTGATATAGATATTCAATTTTCAATGTGCATTACTTGGTGATCTCTCACCAATGGAGCCTAGCGGGATCGAACCGCTGACCTCCTGCGTGCAAAGCAGGCGCTCTCCCAGCTGAGCTAAGGCCCCACAAGACCTCTCAAGACTAAACAAGACCAATGTGCAGTTCCTTATCCTTAGAAAGGAGGTGATCCAGCCGCACCTTCCGATACGGCTACCTTGTTACGACTTCACCCCAATCATCTATCCCACCTTAGGCGGCTGGCTCCTAAAAGGTTACCTCACCGACTTCGGGTGTTACAAACTCTCGTGGTGTGACGGGCGGTGTGTACAAGGCCCGGGAACGTATTCACCGCGGCGTGCTGATCCGCGATTACTAGCGATTCCGACTTCATGTAGGCGAGTTGCAGCCTACAATCCGAACTGAGACTGGCTTTAAGAGATTAGCTTGCCGTCACCGGCTTGCGACTCGTTGTACCAGCCATTGTAGCACGTGTGTAGCCCAGGTCATAAGGGGCATGATGATTTGACGTCATCCCCACCTTCCTCCGGTTTATTACCGGCAGTCTCGCTAGAGTGCCCAACTGAATGATGGCAACTAACAATAGGGGTTGCGCTCGTTGCGGGACTTAACCCAACATCTCACGACACGAGCTGACGACAACCATGCACCACCTGTCACCTCTGTCCCGAAGGAAAACTCTATCTCTAGAGCGGTCAGAGGGATGTCAAGACCTGGTAAGGTTCTTCGCGTTGCTTCGAATTAAACCACATGCTCCACCGCTTGTGCGGGCCCCCGTCAATTCCTTTGAGTTTCAACCTTGCGGTCGTACTCCCCAGGCGGAGTGCTTAATGCGTTAGCTGCGGCACTAAACCCCGGAAAGGGTCTAACACCTAGCACTCATCGTTTACGGCGTGGACTACCAGGGTATCTAATCCTGTTTGCTCCCCACGCTTTCGAGCCTCAGCGTCAGTTACAAGCCAGAGAGCCGCTTTCGCCACCGGTGTTCCTCCATATATCTACGCATTTCACCGCTACACATGGAATTCCACTCTCCCCTCTTGCACTCAAGTTAAACAGTTTCCAAAGCGTACTATGGTTAAGCCACAGCCTTTAACTTCAGACTTATCTAACCGCCTGCGCTCGCTTTACGCCCAATAAATCCGGACAACGCTCGGGACCTACGTATTACCGCGGCTGCTGGCACGTAGTTAGCCGTCCCTTTCTGGTAAGATACCGTCACAGTGTGAACTTTCCACTCTCACACTCGTTCTTCTCTTACAACAGAGCTTTACGATCCGAAAACCTTCTTCACTCACGCGGCGTTGCTCGGTCAGACTTCCGTCCATTGCCGAAGATTCCCTACTGCTGCCTCCCGTAGGAGTCTGGGCCGTGTCTCAGTCCCAGTGTGGCCGATCACCCTCTCAGGTCGGCTATGTATCGTTGCCTTGGTGAGCCGTTACCTCACCAACTAGCTAATACAACGCAGGTCCATCTGGTAGTGATGCAATTGCACCTTTTAAGCAAATGTCATGCAACATCTACTATTATGCGGTATTAGCTATCGTTTCCAATAGTTATCCCCCGCTACCAGGCAGGTTACCTACGCGTTACTCACCCGTTCGCAACTCATCCAGAGAAGCAAGCTCCTCCTTCAGCGTTCTACTTGCATGTATTAGGCACGCCGCCAGCGTTCGTCCTGAGCCAGGATCAAACTCTCATTAAAAGTTTGAGTTCTCACTCATTTCTGTCACTGACAGATTTATTGTTTTTTCATTGTTCAGTACTATAACTTCAGTTATAGTGCCCTGCACATTGGTTCGTCTTGTTCAGTTTTCAAAGGTCTTTGTCACTCAATCTCTCTCAAGCGACAACTATATTAGTATATCACAGCTACCTGTCTCTGTCAACAGATTTTTTAAACTTTTTTCAAGTTTTTTTAACCGCAATACACCATAGTCCGTACGGGATTCGAACCCGTGTTACCGCCGTGAAAAGGCGGTGTCTTAACCCCTTGACCAACGGACCT
>NZ_JALDVG010000006.1:0-791 GCF_023110055.1 Streptococcus oralis
TTTGGGAGTTTAGCTCAGCTGGGAGAGCATCTGCCTTACAAGCAGAGGGTCAGCGGTTCGATCCCGTTAACTCCCATAGGTCCCGTAGTGTAGCGGTTATCACGTCGCCCTGTCACGGCGAAGATCGCGGGTTCGATTCCCGTCGGGACCGTTTAAGATAACGGAAGTTATTTTAGACTCGTTAGCTCAGTTGGTAGAGCAATTGACTTTTAATCAATGGGTCACTGGTTCGAGCCCAGTACGGGTCATATTTGCGGGTTTGGCGGAATTGGCAGACGCACCAGATTTAGGATCTGGCGCTTAACGGCGTGGGGGTTCAAGTCCCTTAACCCGCATAATAGAAATCAGCCGGCTTAGCTCAGTTGGTAGAGCATCTGATTTGTAATCAGAGGGTCGCGTGTTCAAGTCATGTAGCCGGCATTTTTTTATATAGAATAAGAGGTCGATGCGAACGTAGTTCAGTGGTAGAACACCACCTTGCCAAGGTGGGGGTCGCGGGTTCGAATCCCGTCGTTCGCTTAGAGAGGCCGGGGTGGCGGAACTGGCAGACGCACAGGACTTAAAATCCTGCGATTGGTAACGATCGTACCGGTTCGATTCCGGTCCTCGGCATATAATGATGAGCACCCTTAGCTCAACTGGATAGAGTACCTGACTACGAATCAGGCGGTTAGAGGTTCGACTCCTCTAGGGTGCATTTTTTTATTTAACGCGGGAAGTAGCTCAGCTTGGTAGAGTACTTGGTTTGGGACCAAGGTGTCGCAGGTTCGAATCCTGTCTTCCCGATTGAT
>NZ_JALDVG010000007.1:0-734 GCF_023110055.1 Streptococcus oralis
GCGGATTGACTCGAGCTCACTGACGCTGATTGACTCGAGCTCGCTGATGCAGATTCACTTGCACTTACTGAGGCGGATTGACTTGCGCTCGCTGAAGCGGATTGGCTCGAACTTGCCGACACAGATTGACTCGAGCTCGCTGATACAGATTCACTTGCACTTACTGAAGCGGATTGACTCGAGCTCACTGATACAGATTCACTTGCACTTACTGAGGCGGATTGACTTGAACTTACCAATGCAGATTCGCTTGAACTTACTGAGGCGGATTGGCTAGCGCTCGCTGACGCTGATTGGCTCGAACTTACTGAAGCCGATTCGCTCGAACTTACTGAAGCCGATTCGCTCGAGCTTACAGATGCTGACTCACTTGCGCTCGCTGACGCTGATTGGCTAGCGCTCGCTGAGGCTAATTGACTTGAACTCATTGACGCTGATTGGCTAGCACTCGCTGAAGCAGACTGGCTTGAACTTACTGAGGCTGACTGGCTCGAACTTGCTGATGCTGATTGACTTGCGCTCGCTGAGGCTGATTGGCTAGCGCTCGCTGAGGCTGATTCGCTGGAGCTGGCTGAAGCGGATTGGCTCGCACTCAATGAAGCAGATTGACTCAAGCTGACTGAAGCGGACTGACTCGCACTTGCAGATGCCGACTGGCTAGCACTCAATGAAGCAGATTGACTTGAACTTACCGATGCTGACTGACTAGCACTTGCAGATGCGGATTGACTCGA
>NZ_JALDVG010000008.1:0-656 GCF_023110055.1 Streptococcus oralis
GCTTGACCATTCAATTTAGCACTTGAAGTTCCTGCGAATTCAAGAACGTCTACTAGTGTATCTGTGACTGAGAAGGCTGTCGCATCTTGCGCTACTGTTGTTTTCACGTTGTAAGTGAAGACTTGGTCACGTTTGTCAAGAGTTTCAGCTTCTTTGCCGTTCACATCTTTCTTGATTTCTGGCACTTCTGGTGTTGGTGGCGTTACTGGGACTTCATTAGAGTCTTTCGTAAAGCCTGGCTTGTTTGGAAGATCTGCCTTGTAAGCTGCCTTGTTAGGAACTTTCACAGTCTTATCTTCTGATAGGTAAGCAGACAAGTTCGCGCCGGCTTTGATCTTCGCGTCGAATGTTAATTCAACTGCTTGACCGCCATTGGCTTTGACTTGTTCTTCTGTAAGCGTCAAGGTAATGGTTTGACCGTCTACCTTGATTTGGCTAGCCTCAAGCGCTTGACCATTCAATTTAGCACTTGAAGTTCCTGCGAATTCAAGAACGTCTACTAGTGTATCTGTGACTGAGAAGGCTGTCGCATCTTGCGCTACTGTTGTTTTCACGTTGTAAGTGAAGACTTGGTCACGTTTGTCAAGAGTTTCAGCTTCTTTGCCGTTCACATCTTTCTTGATTTCTGGCACTTCTGGTGTTGGTGGCGTTACTGG